>PWNO01000137.1 GCA_003557765.1 Bacteroidales bacterium | reverse complement strand
TGCATGATCTCCTCATGGCCCCTTTATTTATTTTCGCCGTGCTGCATATTTCAATATATTGAAATATGCAGCACGGCGAAAATAAATAAAGGGGCCATGAGGAGATCATGCAACAGGAGGTCCCTGCGGGTTGAATCAAATAGTTTACCCACTATAAATCAATCAGGAGGGCTCATTATGAAATTTCATTGCTTACATCATTACAAGGCCACTCTAAACCACCTGGCATTTTTGTTCCTGTTTTTTTTATTGGCTTTTTGGGCACAACCGCTCTTCAGTATGGAAAAAGATTCGGGCCCTGCAAGCAGCCAGGGAATTATGATCACTGAAGATAAAAGACCCGGTGAAACAGATCTTATAGAAAGCTGGGACATTGATGCCCGGACTACCCTGGGCGCCACTGTTAAACTTACTGAACAATATCTTAAACATGCACTGGATGCACTGCGTCTGATTGCCGCTTCACCATCCACACGAAGCGGGATCTGGCCGGAGATATTACCCTCAATGTACACACTCAGGGAGGGCATCCCCGGTGCAGCCCTTTATATCGAACCGGATGGAAACTATTACAGTGTAGCGCACGGTTACACCAGGATTAATCTTTCAGACCGGGATTATTTTGAGGCATTGTTCAACGGGGAAGAAATTCATGGGTCGTTAATTTACAGCAGGTCAACAGGGAAGCAATCCGTATTTATGGCTGTACCGGTTTTTGAAGGGGAAGAAGTAACCGGTGCCGTAGCCCTTTCAATCTTCGTGGATGAATTCCAGCAACTCATTGCTGATGCCTTGCAATTGCCACCAGGCTACCTTTGGTATGTGCTCGATGAACATGCCTATACCGTTCTTCATCCCCGAAGAGACTTTGTTTTTATGAACCCGGCAAAGCAAGGAAGCCCTTCCCTTTCTGTTGCCATTGACGATATTATGGCAGCCGAGAAGGGCTCCACATCTTATGTGTATGGGGGCAGAGACACCCACATCCTTTTCCAAAAGCTTGATTTCAATGATTGGCGGGTTGTCTTGGGAAAGGTTGGCGAAACTGTGGAAGACCAGTATATGCCTGTAGCCTATGACATCCTGGAAAAACTCACCGAGTCATTGCAGCAGGTGCTTACCACCATGGATGAAAATCTGGATAATGCCATAGATGAGTTTGATGGATCTTTTCCTCCTGAGCATATTGCCAGGAACGTTTTTCAGGAACTGTATGAAAACAATCCCTTTGTTGTCAGTTGCGCGCTGATAGATACCGAAGGTGTTATCGTCTATATCGAACCCTCAGATTTTCACGCATCAGAGGGGCAACACATCCGGGACCAGGAAAACTTTTTCACGATGCAAAAGAACAGGGCACCTCTGCTCAGCAATTCATTCATGGCGATAGCAGGATTCGATGCCGTGAGCTTGCAACACCCCATTACGGACGAACAGGGCAACTTTTACGGCTCCGCAAGCATACTGATCAGACCGGATGTCATGATCGAAGAACTGGCTACACCTTTTGTGTCTGAAACGATTTATGAGCCATGGGTAATGGAGCCCCAGGGCCGAATTATCTTTGACAGGGCTTTTGATGGCACGGGCAAGAAGCTGTTTCTGGATTATCGTTTTGAAGAACAGAAAACCTTGCTGGAGCTGGGGGATAAGATTGCGGAAAATGAGAGCGGCCGGAGCGATTATATATTTTATGATGATGCATCTGACCAGCGCATAGTTAAGATCGCGATATGGGACACAGTTCAGCTGTATGATGCAACATGGCGTGTTATCCTATCCTACCCTCCATACAAATAATCACCGTCTATAATTATTTTTTCTTAGCAATCAGGCTAAATTATGTTCAACAAGCCGAATAACTGGCAAAGAATCTTCAGGGTAAGAATATATCCATATTTGGTTTTGCTGCTCTGCATGATAACAATCATGGCATGCAGTCGCTTGCTTTTCCCATATGTAGACACTGCAGAGGCCAGTACCATGCGTGTGGGAGACCCGGGGTTAAGCAATCAGGAGTATATTTTGCGCCTCCTTGCGGATGGCTGGCCAGTAGACACATTAAACACAGCAGCATTGGCAGACTACCTGGATGATGATGAAAAAAACATCATCCTCGCCCACAACATGGTCAGGTACGACCCAGAAAAGTTTGCACGACTCTACGTAACCGAGTACATCAATTATTTCCAGGACACAGAGTTTCATTACCCGGATCTGGGCACCATCATGCTTACCCGGGAGGGCGATTCGCCAGCTATAGAACTCTATTTTGAACTTTTACGAGCGAATCCGGTAAATTTGTTATATCCGTCAGAAGGGCTGTCGAACGCTGCCAGGTCGCATCTTGAATACATCACGAGTTTAGGCATTAGGGGGCACGGTGGCCAGGGAGGGTTGAGCGCACGAATCGATCGCGAAGGCACCTGGCAGAAACGCATTGCAGAAAATATCGCTTATGGTAACTTTTCAGCCCATGATGCAGTCATGTACCTGCTTATCGGTGACCTGGTCATCGACAGAAGCCACCGAAGGATCATATTGAAGTCGGATTTGAACAAAATCGGTGTAGCCAAAGACATGCACCCTGCATACCCCACAGGTTACACCTATGTGATAAACTATGCCCATCATTTTACGACGGATGAATGATAAAAAGATGATTTGGTGTAGTTCGAAAAAAGATCCCGTCTCATAAGTTTTTTAAAGCCTCTGAGAATTGAATTTTTGAAAAACTTTTCGAGCAGCAGTGAGAATAAAAAGAGGGAGTCTCTGACTTTTGAGACACCCTCTTTTTGTGATTCCGCCAGGATTCGAACCTGGGACCCACAGCTTAGAAGGCTGTTGCTCTATCCAGCTGAGCTACGGAACCTTTTAAAATAACCAGATGAAGCCTCCATGCCAAAGAATTGACACACAGGGGAATGATCATCTAATGGAGGTTCCATGTGACCGATTTAATCAAATGATACACACATGAAACACCCGATCTGATGAGAAATTTTTACAAAGGTAAAACTTTCAAAGCAGATCTGCAACAATTGCGACACTGAACACCAGTATTGCCATTGTTCACCAAAGCTTTACAACAGAACAGTATGATTAATAAATATTGTGTTCATTTTACATCATAACCCAATAATTGGAAAAATATTAAAGATGTTAACACACGGTCTTTTCCAATTGATCCATTACGGCATTATTAATCAAAAAGAGGAAGATCCAACCGGACCTTCCTCTTTTTGCATACCCAGCAATTCATTATGAAATGTCAATCTGCTTCGGTGGCTTGCGTTTTGCTTCTTCACGTTTAGGTATCGTGATCAGCAAAATGCCATCCTTGTGTGTTGCTTTGATTTTATCGGCATCAACCGCTTCCGGCAGAGTAAATGAACGGTTAAAGGATGCATAGCTGAACTCCCTGCGCATGTATTGACCATCCTCTTTTCTCTCCTGTTTATGTTCTTTCTCAGATGAAATGGTCAGCACATTGTGCTCCAGGTTGATGTTAAAGTCCTTTTTGTCCAGTCCGGGAGCAGCCACCTCGATCTGATAATCATCATCAGTCTCTTTCACATTCACTGCCGGTGTACTGATGCCCGGGCTGTCGGAAAATACGCTATCCATCCAGTCTTTGCCGAAAAATTCATCAATAAAGCTGGGTACATTTCCACGAGTTCTTCTTAGCATCGGTAGCATATCTCAACCCTCCTTTTTTAAGTTAATACAAAATTTTAGTTGGTTTCACCAATGCGTATTCAAATGGTGTGCCATTATATATGATCCCCTTTAAAACGCAATTCAGGCAATATTTAGGTGACATAATGGCGCATGTTATTGAAAAAACACGACAAATAGTGCCTGATTGGCAGAAAATAGTCAGGGATGCTCCCTGCTTTTCCTTACCTTTGTGTAAATAAGTCCACATCATCAGCGCAAAACCAAAAAAAAATGCAAGACACTGGCGCCGCCATTCCGGATCATCTGATCAGACCGGCAGTGCGAACTTTTTCAACAGGCATCAGGGAAATCAATCCAGGAGTTCCTTTTGGCAGCATCTTGAAAGCCCTCGATCGGGGCCACGACATCGTGCTGACCCAAACC
>PWNO01000167.1 GCA_003557765.1 Bacteroidales bacterium | reverse complement strand
TCCAACCTTCTGCTTCAAGTTTGGGAGCACCCGTTTCGATGCCGATACCATATTGAGTACCAGACCAGGAATTTCTTACCACATCCCAGCCATAGCTTGCTGGTTCTGTTTGATGTATGATGAGGGCTCCTGCAGCTCCCTGGCGGGCTGCTTCTTCAAATTTATAAGTCCAGCGTCCATAATAGGTCATGGCACGACCTGAGAACATCGCCTCATCCAAAAGGGCATATCCAGGGTCATTAATCATCACGACTACCGTTTTACCTTCGACATCAACACCTTCATAATCGTTCCAGCCATATTCAGGGGCAACAACTCCGTAACCGACAAAAACAAGATCGCTGTTTTTCAGGGCAGCATAGTCCTGAAGGCGGGTTGTGCCGATAACCATTTCGTCGCGATAGGTATAGGCGCGCTCCTGTCCATGACCTTTTATTACGAGGTCAGAAAAATTGTAACCTGTTATTTCCACAAGGGGTACAGCCTGTTTGTAGGTATCACCGAAAGCGGGTTTCAACCCGATGCGTTGAAACTCCCCTTTGATGTAGCTGATGGCTCTTTCGGCTCCGCGTGTAGCTGGTGCACGGCCTTCCATTTCATCTGAGGCCAGTGTTTCCACGTGTGTTTGGTAGTTTTCACAGAAAACGGGAATATCCACCGTTTGCTGTCTTCCACAGCCATAAGAAATGCTCAATACAAAAGCTGCGAGAGCAAATAATGGCAAATAAATCTTTTTGTCATGAATACGCATGATAGGTTCCTCCTTTGTTGGTTTATATGAAACTGCGGAGGGATAAAACCACCTTTCTTATCCCTCCGCAGCATTTGATTATTTTACTTACGTCCTTTTTTCTTTTTCAGGGAAAGCAGGTCATATGCTACCGGCGCTGCATTAAACAGCGAAGAATAGGTACCCACTGCCACACCGATCATCAGGGCGAAGGCAAAGCCACGGATCACCTCACCTCCAAACAGGAAGATGATCAGCAATACGGCAATGGTTGTTCCCGAAGTATTGAATGTACGTGATAGTGTAGCATTCAATGCAGTATTGATGTTGGTTTTCAGATCCCGTTTCGGGAAAAGGTTGATGTTCTCCCTGATCCTGTCGAAGATTACCACGGTATCGTTCACCGAGTAACCGATTATTGTCAGAATTGCAGCAATAAATGCCTGGTCAATCTCCATGGTCCAGGGTACGATGTTGTAGGTTATTGAATACAATGATACCACAATGATGGAGTCGTGGAAGAGGGTTGTTAAGCTACCCACACCGAACTGCCATTTCCTAAAACGGGAGGCGATGTAGCTGAATATGATCACCAGTGCTATGGCCACACTTATGACCGCGCCCACCTTTATATCACGTGCAACAGCCGGACCAACTTTTTGTGAGCTGAGCCTGCCGATCACTTTGGCATCATCATCTGAAATAAATTCTGCAAAAGTGATCTCTTCATCAAAGAAATCCTTAACACCCTCAAAAATTGCCTGTTCTGCTCTTGCATCTGCTTCATCCGAATCATCGTCGATCATGAAACTTGTAGTGATGCGCACCTGGTTTGAAGGTCCGAAGGTAATGACCTCTGCAGGCTCTCCAAGTGCGTCAGTCAGCGCGGAACGCATATCAACGGTGTTGATGTCGTTGTCAAAGCGAACCACATAGGAGCGACCGCCGGAGAAGTCGATACCATAGTTTAATCCGCGAAGGGCAAATGAGCTCAGACCAACCAGGATCACGATAGTAGAAATGGTATAAAAACGTTTCCTGGATCCAATAAAGTCGAAGTTGACCTTTGTGAGTATATTCTTTGTGATATTGGTATCGAAGCGAATATTTACGTTCTTGTCAAGCCAGTAGGTAAACACCAGTCTTGAAAGGAATATCGCGGTAAACAGTGAGCAAATGATACCGATGATCAGTGTTGTTGCAAAGCCTTGTACGGGTCCAGAGCCGAAGATATAGAGTACAATACCGGTAAGAAGGGTGGTTATGTTACCGTCGATGATTGCAGAGTAGGCATTTTTGTATCCATCTGTAATGGCGAGTCTGAGTCCTTTTCCTGAACGAATCTCTTCCAGGATACGTTCATAAATGATCACGTTGGCATCCACTGCCATACCGAGTGTTAGCACAATACCGGCAATACCTGGCAGTGTAAGCACCGCCCCAAGTGAAGCGAGTACCCCCATGATGAAGAAGATATTTGCCACCAGGGCCATGTCTGCTACCAGGCCGGCGCGGCTGTAATAGAAGGCCATGTATATCAGTACGATCACGAATGCGATGGCAAATGAGGTAAAACCTGCATTGATCGCTTCTCGCCCGAGTGAAGGTCCTACAACAGCTTCTTCAACAATTCTGGCAGGTGCGGGCAATGATCCTGCACGAAGGATGTTGGCAAGGTCTTGTGCTTCCTGAACCGAAAACTGTCCGGAAATCTGGGATCTACCACCGGCAATTTCAGACTGAACGGTTGGGAATGAATATACATAGTCATCCAGCACGATAGCGATCGATCTGCCTATATTATCTGCAGTAAGACGGCGCCAGGTCCGTGCCCCTTCGCTGTTCATTGCCATGTTGATCTCCACTTGTCCGGTAGGACTGAAATCCTGCCTGGCATCGGTGATCACTTCACCTGTAAGGGGTGCATTGCCATCACGGGTGGTTTCACGGATTGCGATCAGCTCATGTGTATTTTCAGTACCTCTTGCCGGCTTTACGTTCCAGTAGAGGCGTAATGTCCGTGGGAAAATATTGCGCACCTGCGGGTGCTTCAGCATGTTGTTAACCCTTGCGGTGTCCTGAACGGCGGCAAAACCTACGACGGGTCCTTGTCCAGGGCGCATATTGCCAGCCTGATCCTGGAAAAATGCCGGTGTCAGGTATGCAAACAGCGGATTTTCCCTGGCAAAATCCTGGAATTCTTCAAGGTCATCAAATTCGTCTCCAAGCATCTCTGCGATGCTCAGACTGTCGAGTTCGTCCATCTCCCTGGATTCAATATCGAGACCATCAATAATGAAGTCTTCCGCCTCATCTTCTGTTTCCAGACCGGAAACTTCACCTTCATCATCAACAGTGATGCCGAGGTCTCTGAGTCTTTCATTGGCATCCCAGAAATATTCATATACCTCTGCAAATTCATATGTTTCCCAGAATTCAAGTCTTGCAGTTCCCTGGAGAAGGCGGCGAACCCTTTCGGGTTCTTTAATGCCAGGCAACTCTATCAGGATACGTCCGGTGGTTGCCAGTCTCTGGATATTGGGTTGTGCGACACCAAAGCGGTCAATACGGGTACGCAGGATCTGAAACGACCTGTCTACAGCCTGATCCACCTGGCGGCGCAATTCGCGGAGCACCTGATCATTTGTTGATGTGATGGTTACCCTGTCGCCCATTTCAGGAGTATTGAAGAAAAAGGCAAGGCTGGCGCCCGGATCAACCTCTTCGACGGCACGTCCAAAGAGTGTAATGAAATCTTCACGGCTTGTACGCTGCCACTCCGTTGCCAGCTCCATCGCTTCCTGGAATGTCTGATCGGTATTGTTTCCAGATAGTGCCCTTACAATTGCGGGTACCGATATTTCAAGTGTCACGTTCATACCACCACGAAGATCAAGGCCAAGGTTCAGCTCCCGCTCCTTGGTTTCACGGAAAGTATACTGACGAACGCCGAGGTTGTAAACCGGTACATTCATCATGGAGTCAAGATAGAACTGCTCTTCTACCCTGGCTATTGAGTCCATGAGCACCATTTGTAAAATATCATCACCATCAGCCAATCTGCGAGCTTCCTCTACAAAACGTTCACTGTGAGCGTAATTTCTCGCATCACGTTCTACCTTGCGAGAAAAATAGGTGAACGATAGCTGGTATAAGCATACCAATGCAAATGCAATGGCAAAAAATCTTATTAAACCTTTATTCTGCATGTTGTTGCACTTTTTTTATATATGAAAAAACGACCGCAAAGTTAATTGATTTTTTCTCAAAGGGGAAAAAAACATAAAGGAATTTAACAAATCATCGTTTCAAGTTGATAATGAATACTTTATTTTGATAGTCTATGGTTGCTTTAAGATACATCAGGAGGTCACC
>PWNO01000281.1 GCA_003557765.1 Bacteroidales bacterium | reverse complement strand
TAAGTGACTCCGCCAGGACTCAAACCTGGAACCTTCTGATCCGTAGTCAGATGCTCTATTCAATTAAGCTACGGAGCCGTTTGAGGGTGCAAATTTAAGTATTTTTTCCTAATCAACATATGTTTCCCTGATTATTTCCTTGACTTTTTTGATGGAAACCCATTCTAACCGACCCAATGTTTTTAAAATACGTTGCTTGTCTATCGTCCTGACCTGATCTAATGCAACCATGCCTTTAACTTGCTGCTGATCAATAAGTATTCGCGTAGGATATCGCTTTTCGGAGGAGGTAACAGGTGCAATCACAACCGTTTGCAGGTTTTTATTCATTTCATCAGGCGAAATGACAACGCAGGGACGGGTTTTCCGGATTTCACTTCCAATCGCTGGGGCAAGGTTTACCAAAACAAGGTCATATTGCAGCATATCTGTCATTTACATTTCTTAAACACATCTTAAATGTCCTCATCTTCAAAAACATCATCCATTAGAAGCCGGTCATCACCCTGCTGATGCATCTCTTTGAAGGCTTCATTCCAACCTTGTCTGGCTTTGCTTATCGGTTTGAGTACGATCTGCTCATCTTCAAGAACCAATTCCACATCTTCCTGAATGTTATATTTCTGAATGATGTTCTTATGGAGACGAATTCCCCGGGAGTTTCCAATTTTTATTACACGTACCTGCATCTCATGATGTGTTTATATACCAAGAATAAATATATTTACAATTATTGTAATTACAAAGTTAGTACAATAATCGGAAAAATCAAAAAAAATCAGACAATTATGCTTGGCTAACAGCAGATTTTGGAATCACCCCTTTCCCTGATCCGGTAACCGACTGATAAGCCTGTTGGTATCCGGCATAACTGCTGTTCTTGCCCATTCCGCGTAATATTCGGATACGCTCATCAAGCGGCGGATGGGTGCTGGAAAGGTTGCGCAAACGCTGTCCTTTAGGCTTTAGTGGATTCGCAATGTACATAGGAGCCATCGATTTGTCGGCAACCTTCAGGTCGCGCGTGGAACCTGCAATCTTTTCAAGGGCTGAAGCAAGCCCCTCCGGATAGCGGGTCAGACGCGCCGCAGAAGCATCAGCAAGGTACTCCCTTTTGCGTGAAACGGAAAAATAGAGTAGTTGGATGGCAATAGGCGCCAGGATGGCGAAAAGCAAGGCCACGATCAGCATGATAGGGTGTCCCTTTTTACCTCCGGAGCTGCTGCGCCCGCCGCGCATCCCGCCAAAAATCATGCTTCTCAGAAAGATCTGCGATAAAATGGCTACCGTGCCCACCATCACTGTGGCCAGCGTCATGTAACGGATGTCGCGGTTGATGATGTGTGATATCTCATGTGCTATAACTCCCTGGAGCTCATCGCGGTTCATCATTTTCAGCAGACCGGTGGTAACGGCCACCACGCTTTTCTCTGGATTCATGCCGGCGGCAAATGCGTTCGGCGCATCGTCCTCGATCACGTAAACCTTTGGCATTGCAGGCATACCTGCCGATAAGCGCATCTCCTCCACGATGTTGTAAAGCTGGGGGAATTCTTCCTTTTTCACCTCGCGGGCATTGCTCATGCGCAGCATGATCGATTTGCCCTGCGAAAATGCAACCCCCATCATGATGAAATAAACTACCATTGCGATTATGATGCCCACAAATCCCGCTTCGGGATCGATGGCAATGCCGATCGCATATCCCAAAAGAACAAGCACAACGCCCATAAGCATAAGCAAAAGCAGGGATTTGCGCTGGTTTTTTCTGATCACTTCCCACATAATGTGTCTGTTTAAAATGAAATCTTAGGAACCGCACGCTCTGCCGCGTCCTCGATCTCAAAAAATACCTCTTTTTTGAACCCAAACATGCCGGCAATGATGTTTGACGGGAACATCTCCGTTTTGTTGTTGAAGAACAAAACCTGGTCATTGTAGTTTTGGCGGGCAAAGGAAATTTTATTTTCTGTTGACGTAAGCTCCTCCTGTAAAGCCAGGAAGTTCTTGTTCGCTTTCAGGTCGGGGTAGGCTTCTACAGCGATTTTGAATTGTCCCAATGCTGCTGATAACTTTCCTTCAGCTGCCGCCTTGTCTGCCACGCCACTGGCTTCCATGGCCTGTGCGCGCATTTTTGTGACCGCCTCCAAAGTTTCACGTTCGTGCTTCATGTAGCCTTTAACCGTTTCCAAAAGGTTGGGAATAAGGTCGTAGCGTCGTTTCAACTGCACGTCGATCTGTGCCCAGGCATTTTTAACCTGGTTCCTGAGCTTCACCAGACGGTTATACATGCTAATCAAACTGATTACCAGAATGATCGCTATTACCAAGATAATAATCGTTCCTATATTCATAGCTATTTGTTTTAAATTCCCGCAAAAGTACGATTTTTTATCTTTAAACAATCGAAAATCGTCATTCTGAAATCAATCAATAATCAACAATCAACAATCAACAATCAACAATTAATAATTAACAATCATTCATCGTATTTAACCACTGCCTTTCGCTTCCAGCGCCCGGTTCTGTAATAGATGTAGGCGGCTATGAACCCGAACATCCACGCAACGGGAATGCCCCACCAGATTCCGGTTTCACCAAATCGCAGTGATAAAAAATGAGAGGCAGGGATACGCAGCAACCACAAGGCAATCAGGGTAATGAACATTGGCACGAGCGTGTCTCCGGCACCGCGCATTACCGATTGTGTGACAAACATTGCCGAAAAGATCACATAAAAGGAGCTGACAATGATCAGGTAATTGTAACCAATGTCTATTACCACTTCGTTGCTGGTGAAAATACCCATCAGATACCGTCCAAATACCCATGCGACAAAGGTTACCGTCAATGATACGGCCGTACTCATGAGCAGTGTGGCCCGCAGCCCCTGTCTTACCCGATCCGGACGGTTGGCTCCAAGATTTTGTCCCACGAAAGTGGTTAGCGCCAGTCCGAAGTTCATAGCAGGCATTGCTGCGAAGGAGTCGATGCGCCAGGCGATGGTGTAGGCCGCAATGGTATCGGTACCAAAACGGTTCACGATGCTGATCAGGGCAAGCATCCCCAAAGAAACAAAAGTATGCTGCATTCCTGTTGGGATCCCGATGCGCAGGCTTTTTTTGAAAATATCCCAGTCAAAAACAAGCCCCTTAACCGCCACACGGATCAGTTTATGGGTGCGGTTCAGGTATATAACCGACATTCCAAAGGCAATACCTTGTGCCAGGACGGTTGCAAAAGCCACCCCGCCGATTCCCCATCCAAAAACAAGGACAAACAGAAGGTCAAATCCGATATTGAGTATGGTGGAGATAATCAGGAAGTAAAGTGGGGTTTTTGAATCTCCAAGACCACGCAAAACGGCGCTGATGGCGTTATATCCGAACATCAGCACCAAACCGCTGGCATATACGCTGAAATACAGGGTAGCATCGGGAATGAGATTTTCAGGTAGCCCGATTAGTCGCCATACATCCTCAATGAATACCAGTCCGAGAATTGTGAGTCCAATACTGGCAAAGAATAAAAACACGAATGCCGTATCAATTGCACGCCTGACACCCTCATAATTCTTAGCCCCATAGTATTGTGAGATGATGATAGTGGTGCCGGTCGTTATGCCGATCACCAGGCTTACCAGCACGAAAATCACCGGAAAGGAAGCTCCTGCCGCTGCCAGTGCTTCTGTACCAATGTATTGGCCTATTATAATCGTGTCAACGATGTTATACATCTGCTGAAACACATTACCCAATAACATCGGCATGGCAAAAATGAGGATCTGCCTCGCCACCGGCCCTTGTGATAGATCGCGCATAGATGCAAAGGTAGGTAATTACATCATTGCTTGATTAAACATATTTCAGTGCACAGGTCAAGCCCTGTAATCATAATTATCAATTATCGATTTTTGATTCTGCTTGTCTTAATCTTAATCCCAAAATGCCTCGCTCTCATGACTTCGCTTGCGCTCAAACTTAATTTTGTATTTTTGCAAGTTCAATAACTATAATTTTTATAATATGGAAACATCAGAATTCAGCATAGGTGCAAAAGTGGAGCACCCGCAGTTTGGTGTGGGTGTGGTAACGAAACAGTCGTTAACAACAACAAGGATATTTTTTCTG
>PWNO01000272.1 GCA_003557765.1 Bacteroidales bacterium | reverse complement strand
TTTTTTTTGATTGCATGGGAATCATATTTTTCAATGTAATGTTGGTCTTGTTCATTGGTTACTGTTTTCTCATTTGCAGCTATTTCAATTGCAGAGAGGCCCGGCAGAAAGCCTAAAACCTTGCCGAAACGCCACCGCCAAAGAACCTTGACTGCGGATAAAATGACGCGCTGCCAACGGGTGCCTCCGGGTCAATGAAGTCATACTTGCTAAATGTCAGCACATTGGTTCCTGTTATATAAATCCGGATGCTGGTTGCACCAATATTTTCACTAAGGCGTTTTGGAAGCACATATCCTACCTCAATATTTTTGAGACGCAGGTAATCACCGGGAAACATCATGAATGTAGATGACTTCCTGGTTTGCGGTGAGCCATCAATCATAAGCCTGGGATAGGTAGCCGTTTCCCTGGTGTCAATGCCATGTTCAGGAAAATAGGCCCACCTGCCCAGGTGTATCTCATGAACTTTGGCACCGTTTACAAATTCTCTCAGGTAATTGTTATTCTGAAAGCTGTTTGTGAAACCGCCCGCTCCCTGCCAGAAGGTATTGAGGCTAAAGCCTTTGTATTCAAAGCCCAGTGAAAGGCCGTATATGTATTCCGGTGTGTTGGATTTATTAACATAACCAACATCGTATGCGTTGATCACACCGTCGCCGTTTCGGTCGAGGAATTTTAGGTCGCCGGGCTGTGCCCCGTCATCCGGTACGGGCACTAAAGGCTCGGCCCCGTCAGGGAGGTAATAATCGCCCAGGTCGTCGTCCCATACATACCCCAAATCTTCAAACGAATAAAACTCGCCCGTCCAGATATAGCCAAAAAACTGCCCAATGGGCCTTCCGGTGGCATTCATATAATACAAGTCCTGGGTGATTTCATCAAAAAAGAGGCGTTTGTTGCGTGCAAAGCTGAAATTCCCGGCAATCTGCAACCGCACTTCGCCGATGGATGGCATTGTGCGCATCTCTATCTCAAAACCTTTGTTTTCGACTTCACCGATGTTCACCGGTGGCAATTGCTCCCTGGCAAGCCCGAGAGCCTGGGGGATGGTCCTGCGCTGGTCAAGTATATTATCCCGAAACTCATAAAACACATCAACTGACATGTTAAAGGTGTTGTTAAACAGCCACAGGTCAACGCCCAGGTTTTGTTTGCGTGCAATTTCCCAGGTCACGTTTTCATTGCCCATGGTACCTTCCCTGATGTTGGGCCTGATCACAGGCGTTACACCAAAGGCATAGCCAGTGTTGTAGTTTTGCTGCGGATCCCAAGGGTACAACTGGTTATATATTGACTCATACAGGTAGCGATACTGGCCAATTCGGTCGTTGGCCACGGTGCCGTATGATCCCCTGATCCTTAAAAAGTTAATGAATCCAACATCAAAGAAATCTTCTTCTGAGATGGTCCATCCCAGTGAGCCGGCCGGCAAGAAGGCGAAACGATTGCCTGACACGAACTGGTCGGAGCCATTGTAGCCAGCATTGAATTCGGCCATGTATTTGTTTTTATAGGCATAGGTGATGCGTCCGGCAAAGCCCAGCTGGCTTGCCGGCGGACTGCTTCCAAAAGTGCGGCTGTTGATGTTGTACAACAAAAGTCCTGTCACATCGTGATCATTTGCAAAGGTGCGCTCATAATTCAGGGCAGCTTCAAAATAATTGATCTCATTGAAATAATTGTTGCTATATGTGTAATATGGCAGCACCCTGCGGCTCATTACAGTATATGAGGAGTCAATCGGATTGAATTGATAGGATGCGGGTTTTTCTGTCATGCTAAGGGTATATCCATTGTCTGTGGTCAAGCCATACATGATTCTTGCTGAAAGGCCCTCGGTGATGAAGCTAAGCTGCTGGTTAAGGCGGATGTTGCCTTCTATGCGGTTTCTCCTGGTGTTGCGAAAACCTCCTTGTCGCAGGCTCATGTAGCCCAGCTCCACATTTCGTGTATCGGGGCTGTTGCCAAACGAGCCATCGGGGTTATGCGGAGCCAGGGCATTGGGCCGTGTAACCATGATGTTATCCCATAAACCGGGTCGGTCTGTGCCAAAATAGTCACCTTCATTTGGCCCGTTGATGGTTTCCATCCTGCCGCTCATATTTACTGCGATGTGTGTTCCGGGCATCACATCGAAATCAAAATTCCCCCTGATGTTCATCCTGTCATAGGAGTTGTTGGTTTTATATTGCATGTTGTCCCATTGCTTGTGTGCACCTTCCTGCTGAAGGTATTCGGCTGACACAAAGTAGCTGACCATATTGCCACCGCCCGACATGCTGATGTCGTGCCGATGCTCCGGATACCATGGACGCACGAGCATGTCAAACCAGTCAATGTCAGGATGCGTAAAAGGACTGGCGCCTGTGCGGTAAAGTTCGAGATCCTGGTCAGAGTAATATTGGTTGGGGTTGCCGCCATTCCAGATCGCTTCATTATACAAACGGGCGTAGTCATACGAATTCAGGAAATTGGGAAAGCTGATGACGGTATGCATACGTAGCTGTGAATTAACGTTGATCTGCGGTCTGCCCCGCCGTCCTCTTTTCGTGGTAATCAGGATCACCCCGTTGGCGCCTCTTACCCCATAGACAGCCGTTGCCGAAGCATCCTTCAATACGCTGAATGACTCAATATCGCTGGGGTTGATGCGGTTCAGGGAGCTTTCAACACCATCAACCAGCACGAGGGGTGAGGGGTCGTTGGTAGTGCTGCGGCCGCGGATGAGGATCATCGCATCATCAAAGCCCGGCATTCCTTCTCCTGTTTTCGTGATGATGCCCGAGATACGCCCGCCTATCGTATTGGAGAGGTTGGAAGCAGCGATATTCTCCATGTCTTCGATGCGCGCCGTTGAAATGGCGCCCACCATGCTGGCGCGTTTCTGGCTTCCATATCCGATTACAACAACTTCATCGAGGCCGGTAACAGCACCGGCCATCTCAACGTTAATCAGCGCACGCCCGTTTACCGGAATACGCATTGTCTCATAACCCATGTAAGAAAACAGCAGGACAGCTTCTGGGCTTGCTACTACAATTTCGTATTCGCCATCCATGCCGGTGATAACGCCATTCATGGTACCTTCCTCAAGGATGTTGACACCGGGCAGGGTCATGCCGGAACTGTCAGACACTACACCACTTACGCGGAATTGCTGTGCCTGAAGCCCACATGAGACGAGCAACGCAAAAAGCAACAAAAAGCTTGTTTTAATATTTGAATGCTTCATAATCCAAAAATTTATTCATTCATCAACTACCAGCCTGGATTCTGGATCAATTGCGGATTCTTGTTAATTTCAATCTGGGGGATTGGATACAAATACATACGTTCGGAGAAAGTCCTGCTTTCCACATCTTTGATCTCATAAGTAAAGCTTCCGTCGGTGTTTTTGATGATCCGCAATCCCCTTACCGGCTCATTAAGCACCTCCATGGCTGTTTTCCAACGCCGGAGGTCGAATGTCCGGTGTTCCTCAAACGCCATTTCGATTTTTCTTTCCCTGTGAATGAGCCTTCGCATTTCATCTTTAGCGAGGTCAGTGGGGATGGTATTCGGGGGTAAGAAAGCCCTTTGCCGGATTTTGTTAACGGCCATTGCTGCTGTCAGGCCATAGCCGGCCGGGTCGGCATAAGGGCCGTAGGCTTCATTCATAGCCTCAGCGAAGTTCAGCAGCACCTCGGCATACCGGATGATTGGCCAGCAATGGTAGCCTACACCCTGCTGTCCACCGAACCAGCGGGCATTCTGATCTTTCAGCTTTCGCATGTAAAACCCGGTTTTCGTTGAAAGGATGCTTTGCATGTCGGCTCCGCCCTCAAAAGTCTGAACGCTATGCCCCATCCAGCTGGACCCGTTCCACAAAATGGATTGCGAGAAACGTGCCTCCCTGAACCCAAACGGGTTGGCGGCATGCACGGGGTTGTCCCAGTTAAAGTTGGTTCCATCAGCCATCATGTATGACTCCACCAGGTTGAGGGAAGGATTGGTAGCCCCCTGCCCGCCGGTTATTCCCGTTGGCCCGTTCAGGCGCTCAATATTATTGTGTGGCTCTGTGACACGGTTAAAGATCATCTCCCTGTTTTCCGGGCCAATGGTTATAAAGAAGCGTTTATAGGATTCAAAGAGTTCATATTCATCCAGGGCAATCACCTGGTAGGCAGCATCAGCGGCCGTTTCCCA
>PWNO01000056.1 GCA_003557765.1 Bacteroidales bacterium | reverse complement strand
ATGGTTCAAACCTGTAAAGAAAAACCTGTACCGCCACTGGCATAGAACCGCACCCGCAAATCGTTTAAATCGCCTTCGATTGGCGGTGTGATCAAAAGAAGCTCTGCCCCTGAATCCCAGGAGTTAAATATTTGCACATGGTTGGGATGCGAATATGGATTGGTTGAAGCGGTTTGAATTGTAGCTGCAACGGCATTGCTGTTAACCACTTTTTCCCAACCCACCGGTAAATCGGGCCATGAAACCGCATCAAAGTCTTCGAAATGTGGGAATTCGCGGATGGTTGGATCGAACCCCATGCCTGAGAGCGCAACTTCGTGCACTGCTTTGTCTGCCTGATCGTCGGTGATCTGCAGGATCGCTGATTTGCCACCCTCGCTTTGCGGTGTAAAGACAACTGAAACGTTGATGGTTTGCTGGGGACCCAGTTCAAACGGATAGGTATTGCCATCTGTAAGCACGAAATAAGCATCACCAATTAACTCAACATCTTCAATTGTTAGTATGCCACCGCCTGTGTTAGCAATGGTGAATGCCTGAGGGACACTCGCACTGCCAAGGCCGACAATACCAAAATCGTGCGACTCCGGTGTTACGGAAAATATGGGTGACATACCGGTCATTGCCACTTCGATGGTTTTGTCAACATCTGCTTCGAAATGAACATCCTCGATGGGATAATAGCCAATGAAGGTGATTGAATAGGAATAGCTGCCCTCCTCCAAAACAAACACTGCCAACCCGTCTTCATCGGTACTTTTGGTCTCAACCGTATCTCCGTTTTCACTTATGGCAACCAATGCACCTTCAATCGGTTCGTCAGTATCATCATCGGTTACCTCGAAGGTAATGGTTGATGCAGGCACGGAAGAAAGGTTCAGGGTAAAGTCGGTGTAATCTGGCGATGGAAAGGTTGAAACAATGGCATAATAGGTGCCGGCTTCAAGCAATACTTGTGCAAAACCACCACCAGTGCTACCAGTTCCTGTTACGATCACCTCTGCAGGGTTCTCCAAGTCAGGACAGTCTTTTAGAATCAACAATCCTGTCCAGTCTCCCGATACACTCCCAGTCAGAAAGCTTTTTGACTCCAGGGTAAATTGCGCAACAAAGTCATAACCTGATAAATAAACGCTGTTTGGATCAACCCAACTACTTGAATAATCATTGCCAAAGTCCTCTGTATTGTCTTCATAGTTAAACAAAGGCAGCGAAACAACCAATGGGTTGCCACAGGTAGAGCCTGCGGGGCGAACAATGCCTGTTCCCTCCAGTTCAACCGTGAAACTTCCTTTGGTTTCATCGCTGTAGCCAATTTCCACTTCGCCTGTTTTATATCCATCAGAATCAGGAGCAAAGATCACGGAAAAGGTCACGATTTCGCTGGTTGCGAGCGCTGCCGGAAAGTCTTCCTCGTCATAAATTAAAATAAAGTCGCTGTTATTGTCGGGCACGGGGGCTTCTACTCCTAGTACTCCCATGCCAAAGTTTGAAATGGTAAATACCTGCGCCGGAGACTGCTCTCCTACACCTACCTCGCCGAAGTCTTTGGATTCGGGGTTGATGGTGAAGAGGGGTTCCTCAGGGAGGTCTTCAAGATAGAGCATAATATTGGCGTATCCAGCTGGTCTTGTAGTTGCATTTGGTGGCGACGCAGGGTTATAAGGACCGATGCCATCCCGTCTTGCCAAAAGACCTCTATTGATGCCGGGAGTTTGTGTACCATAGAAACCAGCTGCACTCGCACCATAATCTGGAGTGGTTTCATTTACTGCGATAACTAAATTGTCGGTGTTGTTATAAATAAATGGGTTGTCTAGTACAATTTCTATCCAGCCTTCTTCGGCGGTTATACTGACCTTGCCTTCAAAAACTTTAACAAGGCTGGAATAAGGAACCCAGTCACTGGTATTATTAAAAACAGTTTTGTCCGTATGGCCCATGTAAATGGTCCAATCCTCATAGTTTGTTCCTGCTTGAAACCCATTAAAGTAATAATAGAGCTTTTCAATTCTCTTGTTAGCCAAATTGATCTCTTCCTGGTAATACAAAACCTGGGAATAGTTATAACCCCAATTTGTGTTTATGGGAAGATGCAGGTTTGTGACCGAACCGTCGCCAATAATAACCAAACCTTCGGCAAGCTGTGTAGTAAAACTCCAAACCGGTCCACTTATCGATGCAATTTCATTGTGTGCATCAACCTGCCATTCATAATTGGCGAACTCTTCCAAACCGCTATAGGCGAAAAGCCCTGTAGCGTTTGCTATGGCCCCGTCAACAACCTTTACCATATTGCCAGCCGGCCCAAACCACAAGTCGTATGTGTCGGTATCTGCGCCAAAGTCCCAGGTGAGACTGCCTTCAAAAGCAATATTGCTGTCGTTGTCAGCAGGGTTGGGGTTAGAAGGCATGCCGGGAGCACCTGGTATAGCGTAATGCACCGTTACAGTCCAGGTATTATTGTCAACCTTATTATGATTAGCAGCGCAACCACTACCACCCCATGTCCTGCCTGCGTGGAGTTCAAACTCGATGTCGCCGCCCCCTGAAACACCATTTGCAATGTCAAGGCCTGTTCTTGAATAATTTAGCGTTCCCGCAGTAGTACCAGTACCAGATGTAAGTGCTGCTTCATCTGTTCCTCCCGGCGAAACACACCTGAGCTGGGACCGCTGCTCGCTAATCCACCCGCCCCCAGCCGCAGTCATATCATAAACCACATCCACACCTGTAATAATTACACCTTCGGGAATGGTAACGGTCAACGTTCCAGGACATCCAGAGGATCCAGGCAATGAAGTAAAACCTCTGTCTGTTTCAATGTCACCCGCGGTATAAGTAGCCGATGCGCTTTGTCCGTAGGTCGACAATCCCCAAACGAAGATTAGAGTTAACAGTAGTAAAGTCTTTTTCATAGTTTTAATTGTTTTGGTTGTGAAACTATTGGAATTCTATCGCTATTTTCGATGATTATTGAAGTTATTTAGGCGTACATTTTGTTTGTTTTTTGGCTTTTCCGGGTAGTATGCCGTACAGTTCTTTCTTACGTGTCAAGCTTTAAAACCGGGCAAAGCGACTTGTTCACGCTTCGTTATAGAAAATGCGATCATTCATAGACAAAATTATGAACAAGTGGCTTTAAAAGCAAAAAATTACCATAGACAAAACATAGACAACGATTTTTTTTAGCTGTTGAGAAATTTGGGCTTTTTACCAATTTTTTTGATGCTGGAGAAGTCCACCTGCAGCATCATTGGGTAAATCATCAACCAGATCAGGATGGCCACAGGGATATTCACCCGGGCAATTTCCAGGCTGCTGATCACCTCGATCCCGTCGCCCACAAAATGGCCGATCACGATGCCTGCTAGAATGCCCAGGGCAACCCACACGGTAAGATACTTTTCGAAAAGTCCGATTGTCTTTTTCGGTTTGTCGGAGATGATAACTTTTTTAAATTGTTGGTTTACTTTTTGAAGAGGTTAGATGTTAGATGTTGGATGTTGGATGTTGGATGTTAGATGTTGGATGTTAGATGCTAGATGTTAGAATGGGAAACAAGCATATAATCATTTTGTGAGTTTGGGTTTGATTTCGTTTGTGTAGAGTTGGAGAAATGCGTTATTGATCTCGTTGCGGACGCGGATGTATTCACTCCAGACGAATTCATCGGTGCCGGTGGCGTAGGTGGGATCATCGAAACCGATGTGCAGCCGGTGCTTTACCTTGCCCATAAATGCAGGGCAGCTTTCGTTGGCGCCTCCGCACACAGTAATCACATAGTCCCACTCTTCTCCAAGGTATTTATCCACTGAGTCGGAGGTATGGTGACTGATATCAATGCCAACCTCTTTCATGGCGGCAACAGCTTTGGGATTGAGTTTGCCGGAGGCCTCCGTTCCGGCTGAGCGCACGGTGATGCGATCATCAAAAGATTCCATAAAGCCGTGGGCCATCTGGCTGCGGCAGGAGTTTCCGGTACAAAGGATTAAAATTTTCATGTTAAAGCCAGGGTTAAGGTTTTTTTATCCACAAATTCACTCAAATTATTACACAAATTATCACAAATTTTTGTCTCGCCATGTAAACAGTTAAGCTGCATATGTTTATCATTCGTAATGGAACTTACAGCTATAGATCAATATCTCATCTTCCTGGTATTGATACACGAGCCTGTGCTCCAGGTCTATTCTTCTT
>PWNO01000001.1 GCA_003557765.1 Bacteroidales bacterium | reverse complement strand
TAAAGGGGTGGTTGACCGGATCTATACCGATCTGGCCATCATCGATGTGATGAAGAATGGGTTGTTTGTGAAGGAGATGGCACCGGGAGTCGATTTTGAGACGCTACAAAGCAAGACTGAAGCTTCTCTAAACCAATATTAAATTTTCATTTTTCTAATCTGTTTTTCATATGTTGATTCAGGATAAAGATCTGGCCATTGGCCAAAAAACCGAACAAGGCCTGTATGATGAAGCAAAAAAATATATGCCGGGTGGTGTAAGCCGCAACGTGTTGTACCGCCAGCCACACGCACATTACGTCTCCAGGGCATCGGGCTGTTATGTTACCGACATCAATGGTGTGGAGCGTGTGGACTTTGCCAACAACATCGCATCATTGATCCACGGACACGCCCATCCGGCCATCATTGATGCCGTCACCCAACAACTTCAGAGAGGCACAGCCTACACGGTTGGTACAGAGGTTGAAATTGATTATGCCCGCCTGCTGTGTGAACGAATCCCAAGCTTTGAAAAACTGCGCTTTGTAAACTCCGGTACTGAGGCGGTGATGGCCATGATCAAAGCTGCCCGTGCCTATACCGGCAAACCGAAAATTGCCAAGGCGGAAGGTGGATACCACGGTAGCTACGATTATGCTGAAGTCAGCCAAAGCGCTTCCCCAGCCACGTGGGGCGAGATCGACGCACCCAGCAGTGTAAGGCACGCCAAAGGGACGCCACAGGCTGTCCTCGATCAGGTGGTAATCATACCATTCAATGATATAGAGCGAAGCATTAATATCCTTAACAAGCATAAAGAGGATCTGGCCTGTGTCCTGATCGACCCTGTGCCGCACAGGATTGGCAATGCACCCGCATCACAGGAGTTCATTCAGGCAATATACGATTGGACACGTGCCAACAATGCGCTGTTATGCTATGATGAGGTGATCTGTTTTCGGGTTAACTATGAAGGCGCACAGGCCGATTACCCCGTAAAGCCAGACCTTACTTCACTCGGAAAGATAATCGGTGGTGGTTTCCCTATTGGGGCATTCGGTGGAAGCGAAGAGGTGATGAACATCCTTGACCCGGGTGATTCTGAATTCCGTTTCCCTTTGTCGGGTACTTTTTCTGCAAATCCAATCTCCCTCACAGCCGGGAAAGTGGCAATGGAAATGTTTGACAGAAATACTGTTGATAAGTTAAATCAAACAAGCCAAATCGCTTTAAAGCAAGTCATGGAAGCCGGGAAAATTGCTGATATTCCCATGTGTATCACCGGAAGGGGGTCAATGTTCAAAGTGCATTTCAGGGAAAAAGCGCCCGTTTCCTACCGTGACGCTTACGACTACCCTGATATGAAAAAGGCAATCAATGCCTTCCTTGAGCATCTGTATGAAAAAAGAATTATGATTATAAATTCGTGCACATCAGTTGTTTCAACTGCCATCACCCAAAAGGAGATTGACATACTGAGTGATGCCATGCTCAGCGGATTCCGCCACATCAAACCGTTGTTGAATGGATGATTGGTTGATTCGCTGATTGGTAATCATTTAAACAACTAAACAACTAAACATGAAAGTCTACATCTGTGATGCCGTTCGTACTCCGATTGGAAAATTTGGAGGTTCGCTGGCCACCGTTAGAACCGACGATCTGGCTGCTTTACCCATCAGGGCGCTTATTGAGCGCAATCCTGGCATTGATCAAGAAGCGATTGATGATGTGATCCTGGGTTGCGCCAACCAAGCTGGAGAAGACAACAGGAATGTGGCCCGCATGGCTTTGCTCCTTGCAGGTTTACCCGATAAGGTTCCGGGAGTCACAGTAAATCGCCTTTGCGCCTCGGGAATGGAAGCCGTTGGAACGGCAGCCCGTATGATCCGGGCAGGAGAGGCGGAGCTCATCATTGCCGGAGGTGTGGAAAGCATGACCCGTGCACCTTTTGTGATGGCAAAAGGGGAAACTGCCTTCTCAAGAAAAACAGAGATATATGATACCACCATCGGATGGCGCTTTGTAAACAAAAAACTAGCCAAACAATATGGTGTAGACTCGATGATTGAAACAGCGGAGAACTTGGTCAAAGAATACAACATCAGTCGTGAGGATCAGGATATGTTCGCATATAAAAGTCAGTATAAGACTGCAAAGGCTCAGCAAGATGGCTTGTTTAAAAGTGAATTGATCCCAGTAGCGATTCCTCAACGAAAAGGGGAACCTATTATCTTTGAACAGGATGAGCATCCAAGGCTGACCCCTCCGGAGAAGCTGGCAACACTTAATCCCATAACCGGGCCTGAAGGTACGGTGACCGCTGCCAATGCATCCGGTGTGAATGACGGTGCTGCGGCACTTATCATCGCCTCAGAGAAGGCTGTTGAACGGCATGGGTTAAAACCTTTGGCATCAATACTTGGAATGCAGGCCGCCGGCGTTCCGCCGCGCGTTATGGGCATCGGACCGGTACCGGCCATTCAAAAGATTTTGGGCAGGCTGACTCTGAAGCTTAGTGATTTTGACATCATTGAGCTGAATGAAGCTTTTGCGGCACAGGCACTGGCCTGCATCAGGGAGTTGGGCTTGAATGATTTTGACCCACGGATCAATCCGCTGGGAGGAGCCATCGCCCTTGGACATCCCCTGGGGATGAGCGGTGCGCGACTGGTTGCCACAGCCACCCACCAGCTTACAGGAAACAAGGCAGATAAGGCACTTTGCAGCATGTGTGTGGGTGTGGGACAAGGTGTGGCAATGGCACTTGAAAGAGTTTAGTGAGAAGCAACCACCACCGGATTCTACAAGCTGTCTCTTAAAGCTTCAAACCCACGAACACGTTCCTTCTGACCCATTTGATCATAAGATATCATCAGGTTATTAAGCATTCTGATTATGATATCCCTGTTGGCACAAGGGGTAAAAAAGGCAGCCAGGGGCTCCATCCCCAGTTTCATAAGAAACTCATTGATCTCTTGTGTGCTAAAAACAGCCCCTCCGCTGAAAGCGTTGATGTAGAAAAGGGCGTTGTCTTTCTCCATTTCCATCCGGTCTGCATCAAGACGATCACCCATGTAGGCCAGCACAAAATGTTCTGGAAGGTTAATCCCGGCAACAGGCAGGTCAACACTTCTGGCTACCAGCATATAGATGATCCCAATACTTAGTGGATTACCGCTGCGTCTTTCAAGCACCCTATGCACCATTGAATTATCCGGATTATGGTAGTCTTCAATACTTCCGGAAAAACCGTTCAGGTCATAAAAAACATGGTTAAACACCTTAACCTGTTCCAGCGCCGTCAGGTTCTCATTCATTTCCAGCCAGACATCCCTTCTGATCTGTTCAATGGTTTGATATACAAGAGTGTCGTCAAGATCCGGATAAAAAAACCTCGTAACATCCAGCCATGCCCCCAGAAGGTCTTTACCTCCCCCTTTTGACCATTCTTTAAGGTTTTCTGCTAATCTCTGAAAAAGAATTTGTTGTGTAATTGCAGCCAGGCGTCGGTGCTGAACTTTGTCAGGGGTACTGGTCAACGCATCATCCAGAAATGGAAGCGCATCATTACCATAGTCAACGATCTTTTGGGCTATTTCATCAAAAACAGCCAGATCGGGTTCGTCCACCATACTAACCAAAGCTTGTATCTCTCTTTCCCGGCTGTTTTCCATGATGAAACATTTTATTCAGAAATCTTTTCCAGCATATAAAGAATCATCTGATCAATTGACTTTTTCACATCTTTGCTGTACTCTTTGCGTGCTCTGTTTGCGATGATGTTGCAAACTGTTAAGGTATTATGACCTAAAACTTTACCCAAACCATATAGGGCAGAGGTTTCCATTTCAAAGTTGGTGATCCGTTGACCGTTAAAAGAAAAGGTTTCAATCTGGTCGTTCATCTCAGGAAAAGCAAGAGGTATGCGTAGCTCACGACCTTGCGGACCGTAAAAGCCATTTGCCGTACCGGTTATTCCCTGTATCAGCTCTCCCGCAAGCTTTTTCAACAGATGATCGCTGGCGGCAAAAATATAGGGATAAGGCAAAAGCCTCGACCAGTTTGTATGGCTGGCAAATGCATCAGCCATCTTTTGTTCAGATAAGGTCTTGTCATAATCATAGAAATGCATCAGACCATCGAAACCAAGACCGTAGGCAGAAGCCACAAGGGTGTCAACTGGGATGTCGGGCTGCAATGCACCGGAAGTACCCAGTCTAATAATGTCCAGTGTTTTGTGTTCATCCTTTGGAACCCGTTTTTCAAGATCGATGTTAG
>PWNO01000148.1 GCA_003557765.1 Bacteroidales bacterium | reverse complement strand
TTTATGATGCATTCCACCCCATGATGCTTTACATATTTCCTGACAGCTTCTTCGGACAAAATGTCCAGCTCCTTTTTGTCCGTAAAAAAATACGTATGAACCTGATCTTGTGCTGCAATTTCCTGAAAAGAGCGCCCAAGTTGCCCCGCACTGCCAGTAATAAGAATTTTAATGATGTGCCGATTAGTTATGTTTTATGTCGAATAGCAATAAAGATATCATCAATACAATTAAAACTGTTTGTATAATCAACTAGCCCTTTTGTCGTAAAATACATTCCTTTTTCATGTTGTTTTTCGGCAAAAATTGCATTTTTGCTATTAAGCAATAATCATGTATTATGAATGACTGTAAATAATACACTAACAACAAGTCGAATGTTGTTTTTGACCGCTAAAATAAAACATTTTGCCATATAAAAGAGTTATTCTGTTAACTTTATTGAAAAATAATTTCATATGTCAAAAAACAGCATTCAGAGAGAAGCATGGGACAGTAACCGCAAGGCTTTGTTTATCAATCTGGACAGTAGTATATACGGTTCGTTTGCAGAGATAGGCGGTGGCCAGGAAGTGGCTCGCTGTTTTTTTCAGTCGGGCGGTGCCTCAGGCACGGTAGCACGTACCGTATCTGCCTACGACATGGCATTCAGCGATTATCTTTATGGAAAAAGCCCTTCAGGCCGATATGTTTCGGAAGAAAGGCTCATGCAGATGCTGAAAAAGGAATACAAAAGCCTGATCAACCTGTTGGAGGAAGAACGTGGCAGCAAAACACGTTTTTTTGCATTTGCCGACACAGTGGCCACACTAAACTACAGGAAAGACAATGAGGCCCATGGTTGGATGGGTGTCCGCTTTCAGCTGCAACCCAACTCTCCGCCAAACGAGGTGGTCCTGCATGTGCGCCTGCTCGAAAACGACAGCCTGCTCCAGCAGCAAACCCTTGGCGTACTGGGGGTTAACCTCATCTATGCGTGCTATTATAACTATCAGTACCCCAACAGCTTTCTGCAATCGCTACTTGATGACCTGTCGGGCCACCGGGTGGAGATCGACATGATCCGCATGGAAGGCCCAGACCTCAACTATGTGGACAATCGTCTACTGGCCGTGCAGCTGGTTAAGAACCGGATGACTACCGTAACCTTGTTCGATCGCCATGGCGACGTGCAGCAACCGTCCGACATGTTGTACAAAAAAAACATCATGGGGCTGCGGGGCAGCTTCCGCCCCATCACCTATGTGGGCTTTGACATGCTCAAGGCAGGTTTTGCACTGTTTAAGGAAGAGGTAGGTTATGATAAGGAAGCTGGCAATACCGAGGTGCTTTGCGAAATTACCCTCAATAATCTCATTGATGAAAACGATTTCGATGAACGGGATTTCCTGGACCGGGTAGACATCCTGAGTGGCATGGGACAGCATGTGATGATTTCCAATTTCAGGGAGTTCTACCGGCTGGCAGACTGGTTTCAGCGATTCAGGCTGCATCACATCCGGATGGTCATCGGCGCCAATACCTTCAGGAACGTGATAGACAAAAGATATTACCAGGAATTGCGCGGCGGGATCATGGAGGCATTTGGCAAGCTTTTTATGGATAATCTTAAGGTTTATTTGTATCCCGGAAAGGGAGAAGATGGCACCCTGCTGACCAGGGACAACATGCCGGTTGACAAGGACATCTGTCTGCTGTACCGGCATCTCTGCGAAAACAACAAAATCCTGGATATTCCAGGATACAGGAAAGAGGTGCTTCCTTATTATTCGCATGTGGTGTTGCAAAAAATCAAACAAAAAGATTCCCAGTGGGAAGAAATGGTGCCGAAATATGTCTCCGCCTTCATCAAAACCAAAAAACTCTTTGGCTACCAGGGAAATAGCTGATTGCTCTCCGCTTTAACCGGTCATAAACACTACGTCTTTTGCTTTAACCGCAATGTGCATAATATGTGGAAGCCCCTTTTTTCACTGGGTTGGAGAAGCTAAAAAAAGGGTTGCATAAGCAATACAACCCTTCGAATAAACAAAAACCAACATGTGTTACATGTCAAATTCATCAAAACCCATGTCGTCATCATCCATAGCATCACGCTCCCGGCGACGATCACGCTCATATTCATTAATGCGGTAAGTGAAGCCGATAAACACCATGCGACTGTTGCGGCGACGCTCAGAGTCAAGCGTAAAATTGTCGCCGTAATTGTACATCCTGAACCTTTGCGTGTCAAAAATATCACTCAGTCGCAGGCTTATTGTGGCATTATTATTTAACACGTTTTTCCTGACTGCGAAATCCGCACTATACATTTCCTTCATCTCACCCTGGATCATGACTAATGGCGAACGATAATTACCGGTTAACTGTGCAGACCAACCCCTGGGGAAGGTAAAATTATTCACCATGCGGGTAGACCACGAATAACTTTCGTTTTGCAGCTCCATCTGGTCGCTGCCACCTTCTACCTGCCTGTAAAAATAGCTGACTGTGCCGTTGATGCGCCACCAATCGGACAACCGATAGGTCAGGGCAAGTTCGGAACCCAAAGAAATGCCACGATTCAGGTTTTCAAAGGTCGTGTACGCAATACCCTCATCATCCATGGTGCGGAAGCGGGTGATCATCCCCTCCGTATGGCGATAAAATATACTGGGGTTGAGTGTAAGACGCTGAGCAAAGCGAGTATATCCCAACTCCAGCGAATTGGTGTATTCAGGATCCAGTAAGGGGTTACCACTGGAGATGTCATAGGGGTCATTATAGCTGGGGAACGGGTTTAATTGGCGGCCCCGCGGACGATTGATCCGCCGGCTGTAGCTCAACTGTGCCGACTGTGTGGGGGTAAAGTTTCGGCGTATATGCAGGCTGGGGAATAAACTGAAGTAATCATTGGGATAGTCTTCCTCCATGGTTTGCTGCTCGACCAGGATGTCCGCATACTCCATCCGGAGGCCACCCTGAATGCTGTATTTGCCCAACACGGTAGAATACATCGTATAGGCAGAATAGCGCTGCTCACTGTGAATATAGTGGTTGCTCAGGCCTTCATTATTGACCCAATTATCCATATCGTGATCAAAATCATAAAAGGAAAAATCCTGATCCCTTTCCCGGAAATAGGCTTGTGCACCTATTTCCAGCTTGGATTCACCGCCTAAAGGATGTGTGTAATCAGTCTGAATCCGGAACATCTGCATGCTGCCATCGGTAAAGGTGTTTTCGAACAGATGAGGACGATACCCGGCCACTTGATCATTAAAAACCTGCTCATTTTCCTGAATTCTGTCCATCCCGCGGCTTGAAAAAGTAAAATCCGTGGTCCATTCGCGATACTCCTGATCAAATTTCAGCTGATGACTCAGGTTCACCTGGTATCCGCCATGATCCATGTAGTTTAAGGTTTCACGGAAAAAGGAATCGTCCAAATCATGCTGACTGTCGAGCATCTGATAATCGGTATAATTGAAGCGATCCATGTCGCGCGTGTTGTAACCAAATGAGGTGGTCAGGCGGTGGCGGTCATTCATGTGGTAATCCACGCCCACAGTAAAGTTATGCGCATCCATGTCAAAGTCAAAATCAGAGGCCTGATCCAGATAGGTATCGTTCACCAAGTTGGTCCTGAAGCTGGTACCGTATCCGTCGGAGTTAAACATCCGGCCGCTGTAATTGGCGAAAAAGTTAACCGACCCCACATGGTAGTTGAGGTTGACAGAACCGGAATAACGCTGACCCGTGCTTGCATTGAGAGACACCATACCGTTGTACCCACGGTCAATCTGCTCTTTCATCACAATGTTGATGATGCCGCTTGTGCCATCGGGGTCGTACCTGGCAGAAGGATTGGTGATTACCTCCACACGTGCAACCATCTCGGATGGCAGTTGCTCTAATGCCTCTGAACCACTCAGTCCAAGCAAACCCGATGGCCGGCCATCAATCAGAATGGTCACATTATCACTACCTCTCAGGCTGACATTGCCGTCAAAGTCCACTGCCACACTCGGAATGTTCTGCATCAGGTCCAGTGCAGAACCGCCAACGGAGGTCAGTTCCTGTTCTACATTAAACACCCGGCGGTCGAGGCCAACTTCCATCAGCTCGCGGGTGGCTTCTACCGTCACCTCAGATAGGGTAGCGGCACCTGGTGAAATGGCAATGGTACCAAGGTCAACTGCAGGCTCACGTCGCGAAATCCGGATGTCATTTATCAGCTGCTCAGGATATCCCACATAGTTGATGGCTACATAATAAGTGCCAGGAGCTATGTTTTCAATCAAAAAGCCTCCGTC
>PWNO01000184.1 GCA_003557765.1 Bacteroidales bacterium | reverse complement strand
TCGAGCATCCGCACGATGCTCTGCTTCAGGGTGGTGCCGCGCACGATGCTGTCGTCGATCACCACCAGGGTATCCTGGCCGCGGCGCACCACGCCGTAGGTGACGTCGTACACGTGGGCCACCAGCTCGTCGCGCTTCTTGTCCTGCGTGATGAAGGTGCGCAGCTTGGCGTCCTTCACCGCGATCTGGTCGACCCGCGGACGCAGCGAAAGGATCTTGTCAATGGCTTCCGGGTCTGCCCGGCCTTCGAGCTGCAGCAGCCGGTCCTTCTTCACCCCGTCGCAGAAGTCGTGCAGCCCCTCCATCATCCCCTTGAAAGCAGCAATGGCAGTGTTGGGAATGTAAGAGAAAATGGTGTTGTCGAGGTCGTGGTGGATGCTCTTGAGCAGGCGGGGCACCAGTTGCCGGCCGAGGCGTTTGCGCTCCTGGTAGATGCCGGCATCCGTTCCACGGGAGAAGTAGATGCGCTCAAACGAGCACGCTGCCCGTCTCACCGGGGGCTTGCACTCGAGGTCGAGCACCCGGCCGTCGCGCTTGACGATCACAGCATGTCCCGGATGCAGCTCGTGGATGTTCTCCAGCGGCACGTTAAGGGCCGTCTGGATTGCCGGCCGTTCGCTGGCAGCCACGAATACCTCGTCGTTCTGGTAGTAATAGGCTGGCCGGATGCCCGCCGGGTCGCGCATGATGAAGGCGTCGCCGTGGCCCACCATCCCGGCCACCACATAGCCACCGTCCCAGTACTTGCTGGCGTTCGACAGCACGTTGGCCAGGTCGATGTCGCGCGCAATCAGCGGCGAAATCTCCTTCTTGGTATGGCCTTCCTTCTTAAACTTCCGGTAAAGGTCCTCGTTTTCGTCGTCCAGGAAGTGTCCCATCTTCTCGAGGATGGTTACCGTGTCGCTGGTTTCGCTGGGGTGCTGCCCGATGTGCACCAGGCTGCTGAACAGCTCATCCACGTTGGTAAGGTTGAAGTTTCCGGCGATCATCAGGTTTTTCGACATCCAGTTGCTGGCCCGCTGAAAGGGGTGGCAGGACTCCAAATCGTAGCGCCCGAAGGTGACGTAGCGCAGGTGTCCGAGGAAGAGCTCCCCGGTGAAATCCTGATGCTGCTTGAGCCATTCGGTGTCATGCAGCCGCTCAGGATGATCACGGGTGCCTTTTTCGATGTCACCGTGGATGCGCTCGAAAATGTCCTGGATGGGGTTGTGCCTGTTGCTGCGGAGACGGTTCATGTAGCGCGAGCCCGGCGGCATGTCGAACTTGATGCAGCCCAACCCGGCACCATCCTGCCCGCGGTTGTGCTGCTTCTCCATAAGCAGGTAGAGCTTATTCAGCCCGTAGAAGGCCGTACCATAGTGACTTACATAATACTCCAGGGGCTTGAGCAGGCGCATCAACACCACGCCGCACTCGTGTTTGATCTGTTCACTCATCACCTAAGCGTTGGAAAAGTACAAAGGTACGGTTAATGTGTTAATTTGCTAATGTGCCAATGTGTTAATGAAGGATTTCGGTTAAGCTGAGGGGTTTCTCCGCTGTTAGCATTTTGTGACGGTTTGCGCAAAGGTGATGGGGTCAGTTCAACCCCGAAGCGGAGAAACCACTTGAAAAAAATCCACTGAACACTACCCAACGGACCCTTCATTAGCACATTATCAAATCAACACATTATCCCTGCTCCGCATCATAGCTGTTAATCAGCTCAATGGTCTTCTGCTTGGCATCGCGAAGGAACCACTTTTTGTATTCGAAGGGGATGAAGGCAGATTTGATGCCGTTGATGACCAGGTCGAGGATGTTTTGCGGGGTGAGCTCAAAGTGTTTGTAAGCCAAATAGTATTCGTCGGTCATCGTGGTAAGGGTAACCAGGCGGTTGTCCGTGTTGAGGGTCACACGAAGTCCCAGGTCGAGATAAAACTTAAAGGGGTGTGTTTCCATCGTGCGGGCGGCCTTGGTCTGGACGTTGCTGGACAAACATATTTCCAGCGGGATGCGGTGGTCGTTCACATAGTTGAGCAGGTCGCCGTCTTCCTTGAGGCGCGTGCCGTGCCCGATGCGATGGGCGCCGCAGTAGTGCAGGGCCTGGTGGATGCTGTTGGGACCATAGGCCTCGCCAGCGTGGATGGTCACATTAATGTTGTTGGAAAGGATGAGGTTGAAGGATTCCAGGTGGTCGCGGGCAGGATAATTATATTCTGCGCCGGCCAGGTCGTAGCCTACCACACCCCTGTTCTTGAAGGCCACGGCCAGCTCGGCCATCTGCATGCTGACCTCCGGGGAGATGTTGCGAATGCCGCAGACGATCACACCACACTTGATGCCGAAATCGCGCTCGCCATCCTTGAGTCCTTCGACCACCGCCTCCAGGATGGTGGTCACGGGCAGCTTCTTCTGCGTATGCAGGATGGGAGAATAGCGCACCTCGAAATACTGCACGTTCTCTTTGGCATTGTCCTCAACCAATTCGTAAGCGGCTCGGTAGAGCGACTCTTCGGTCTGCATCACCTTTAAGGTCAGGTCGAAGGTCTTGAGGTAATCGTTAAGCGACTCGTGATGTTTGCCTGGTTGCAACTTTTTCTCCAACTTTTTCAGGGTGTCTGCACCAATGTCGACACCGTCCTTGGAGGCCAGCTCGAGGATGGTTTCCATCCGCATCGAGCCATCCAGGTGAACATGCAGGTCGGTCTTTGGCAGCTTTTCAAAGAAAGCCCGGTCGAAGGGCTTTTGGGGGGTTTTCAGGTCGGTATCGTGGGTGTAGTATAGTTCTTTTTGCTTCATCATAGTAGGTTTAATTAATGTGATAATGTACTGATGTGCCAATGTGCTAATCGCTAATGTGATAATGTGATAATGTGCTAATTGCTAATGTGATAATTAAAAGCCCCTTGGTAAATTAAAAGTGAATTGTTCTTCTTTGCGGTTTGCAAACAAAGGGAAAATCTCACCTTATATCCAAAACCCTTCATTAGCACATTAACACACTGGCACATTCACATCTTACTTCTGCTCCACATTTAATGCTATTAAACGATCAGGAAATCCATGACCTGAACACTGCCAAACGGACTCTTCATTATCACATTGGCACATCAGCACATTATCACATTACATAATAATACGTGTTTACGGTTGAAATGTTTCACTCACGGCCTATGCAAACCGGCGCAACAACCTTTTGACCTGACCCAGGTAGCCTCCGCCGAAGAGGTTGACATGCACCATCAGCGGGTAGAGATTTGCGATCTCGATGCCTTCCTGCCAGCCTTTTTCGAGGGGATAGTGTGCGTTGTAGGCTTCATAAAAGGCAGCGCTGAAGCCTCCGAAGAGTTTGCTCATCCCGAGGTCCATGTAACGGTGACCATGATAGACTGCCGGGTCGATGATCACGGGCTCTCCTTTCTCACCCGTCATGTAGTTTCCGCTCCAAAGGTCACCATGCAACAGGGCGGGTGGCTCTTCCGGAAAAAAGTCGGATAGAACGCGGTACAATTGTTCAAACATTGTGCTCAGCTCCTTCCCTGCCCTGCCATGGTCGCGGGCCAGTTTCAGCTGTGCCTCAAGGCGTTCGGATATGAAAAAGGAGATCCAGTCGTCATGCCTGCGGTTCCCCTGCGGCAGGCTGCCGATGTAATTGTCATGATCAAGTCCGAACTGTCCGCCTTCGGGTACTTGCTGATGCATCAGCGCCAACCCCTCACCAAACTCCTGCCAGAACCCCGTTTTCTGGATTGCTGATGCGATGTATTCCAGCACCAATATGCTTTGGTTGTTCGTCTCCCCGTGACCGATCACAGCAGGCACCTTAAGACATCCGGCATTTTCCAGCAGCTGCAGCCCCCGGGCCTCTGATTCAAACATGCCGGGGTAGCGCGATGCCGAATTGTATTTCATAAAATACCTGCCCTTGTCCGTATCCACCTGCTGCGCATCGTTGATGCAACCACCACCGATGGGCCTCAGCCCCGTTATTGTTACGGGCTCTCCCAGGGAACGGGTGATGATGTCGGCGATTTTGTCTTGTAAGTTGTTGAGAGGCATAGACTTTGGGTTCTTGTTTTTGAAACATGCCATTCCGGGTATCAAGCCCTCGTGAAAGGGCGGCGAACACAATGCGGCATGACCTTTTTGTTCTTGTTTTATGCCTTTTTACTTTTTCTTTGCGTTTTTTGCGTGTTTTTATTTTTGCGCTTTTTGCGTGGGATAAATAAATCCACACAGCGACTCTAAAGCCCCAAAACAATGGCATATTTAAAAAAATGGTAATCAATCGCACGGGCCTGAACCCAAACGGTTGA
>PWNO01000200.1 GCA_003557765.1 Bacteroidales bacterium | reverse complement strand
CAAAGAAGGCGACCAAGAAAACGAAGAAGGATGAAGAGGCTGCTGATGAAAATGATGTGAATGCAAAAGATGCAGAAGCAAAAAACACTGAAAAGTAGAATTCAGATAACATTAATTAATAAGGCTTGTTTGCGAGGGCAGACAAGCCTTATTTTTGACATTAACGCGTCATTGCTGCTGCAAAACCGGTTTCAGACACAGGTAAAGTGCATCAACCGGATGGAGAGCCTGACGCCCGGTGCCGTCTTCAATCTGCTGACGACAACTGGTGCCGCCCGCCACGATCAAGGCATCGGTTTCTGCTTTGCGAATGGCCGGAAATAAAGATAACTCCCCGATTTGCATGCTCAATTCATAATGATCTTTTTCAAAACCGAATGAACCGGCCATGCCGCAACATCCACATTCGATCTGGATAATTTCTTTTCCATCGGGAATGGATAGCATTTTATGACTGAAATCCATGGACGATAGTGCCTTTTGATGGCAATGGCCGTGCAGGTATATCTTTTGCTTTTTGTTATCAAAGATGTCAGGATCGATCATCCCATCTTCATTTGCTTTGGCAATGAACTCCTCAAATGTAAAACAGCAGGCAGCCAGGCGTGCCGCATCTTCCCGAAGCGTTTTGGGTACCAGATCCGGATACTCATCCCGGAAAGTCAGGATGGCCGACGGCTCAATACCGATCAGCGGATGTGCTTCATTGACCAGTGGAAGCAAAGCTTCCAGGTTCTGAATGGCAATTTTGCCTGCTTTTTTCAACAGTCCCTTCGACAGCCAGGTGCGACCGCTTTCAGCATGTTGCGGGAGCTCCACCCAGTACCCCATGTGATGCAATAGTAAAATCGCACGGGTGCCGGTTTGGGTGTCATTCAGGTTGGTGAATTCGTCACAAAAAAGAAAAACTTTCTTGTTATTATTGATTTTGCCATTCAGACGCGGCAGTTCTTTTCGTGCCCAGCTTCTAAGGCTTTGTTTCTGAAGCAAAGGAAGTGACCTTTTGGGTGCAAAACCCATCACTTTTTTGATGATTGAATTGCTGAGTCTTTTTTTTGCGAAATAGTTGAAGAGTTGTGGCCAAAGGCTGCCGATTTGGTAAAACTTAGCATAAGCTCCGGTGATCCTTGCCGAAAGCGGAGTCCCGTTTGCATCGTAATAGTGTTGTAACACCTCTGCCTTGTATTTTCCGACATCTACATTCGATGGACATTCAGTTTTGCACCCCTTGCATGATAAGCACAAATCGAGTATGTCGATCAGTTCTTTGTGATCACAAGGGTTTTTTTTGGGAGAATTAGTGATAAATTCACGCAGCAGGTTTGCCCTTCCCCGAGTGCTGTCATATTCGTTAAGGGTGGCCTGGTAGGAGGGGCACATCACACCTCCTGCCTGGTGCGGTTTTCTGCAATCTCCGGATCCGTTGCACTGTTCGATGGCCCTGAGAAAACCCAGAGTCTGATCATAATTAAAATATGTTTTGATCTTTTTTTCCGGTTGGCCGGGAACATATCTCAAAAATGTTTTTATGGATGGTGGGTCAATAATTTTGCCGGGGTTCATAATGTTCAAAGGGTCCCAGGTGGCTTTAACCTCGCGCAGCATTTGATAATTTCGCTCCCCGATCACCAACGGAATAAATCCACCACGAAGCCTGCCATCGCCATGCTCTCCGCTCAAGGAGCCCCTGTACTTTTTTACCAGCAAAGCAGTTTCGAATGCTATCTGATGGAATCGCTCAATGTCAGCCCTGCTTTTCATGTTCAGGATCGGACGAATGTGGATCTCTCCAGTGCCAATGTGGGCAAAGAAAACACATCGGGTATTCAGTTTTTCAAGCAACTCAAGTACTTCCCGAATGAAATCGGGAAGTGTCTCCACATTTACGGCGGTGTCTTCTATTACGGCAACAGCCTTTGCATCTCCGGGCATGTTTGATAACAGTCCGAGTCCTGCCTTTCGGAGTGCCCACACCTTGTTGATGTCGGAATCAAACAGAAGGGGAAAATGATAGCCAAGCCCTTTTTTTCGTAAATGTGACTCCATTTCGGTTGCTCTTTTACTCACCTCTTCGCGGGAATTGCAGGCAAATTCAACCACAAGGACCGAGACGGGATCACCTTTCAGAAAAAAGCGGTTTTTCCGATGTGCTATATTTTTTTTGGTACAGTCGAGTATCACCTTATCAATTAACTCCACTGCAACCGGTTGATGTTGCAGGGCAACCAGGTTTGCCTGCAAGGCATCTTCCAAACTGTTCAGATGGACACACACCAGCCCTTTCTCAGGTGGAGGCAGAGTTACAAGACTCAGCTTAATTTCAGTATAGACGGCAAGCGTGCCTTCTGCTCCGCTCAGGATTTTACACATGTTAAACGGCTCATCTCCACCAAAAACAGTGCTGTTTAAAAGCAAGTCCAGTGCATAGCCCGTATTTCTCCTCCTGATACCCGGATCAGGATAGTTTTTCCGGATTTCCTCCTGATTTTCCTTTTTGGAAAGCATCTCAAAAAGCTGCTGATAGACCTTGTTTTCCACCTTACTGCCCACACACTTATTTCGGAAGCTTTCCGCATCCAGCTCGCCAAACAGGGCAGTGCTGCCATCCGACAAAATGGCCTTGATTTCAAGCGTATGGTCGCGCGTACTGCCATATACCAGCGAATGGGACCCGCATGAGTTGTTGGCAACCATTCCTCCCATCATGCAGCGGTTTGAAGTGGATGTTTCCGGACCAAAAAATAATCCATGTGGTGCTAAAAACCGGTTCAGGTCATCCAGGATGACACCCGGCTGCACCCGCACCCACCTTTTTTCGGTGTTCAGCTCAATGATCTTGTTCATGTACCTGGAAAAGTCAACAACGAGTCCGTGGCCTACCACCTGACCGGCAAGAGAAGTGCCCGCTGTTCTGGGGATCAGGGGAATATTGTGGGTTCGCGCAAAAGAGAGGATCTGTTGAAGATCATTTTCTGTGCGAGGATGACACACAGCAACTGGAACCTCTTTAAAAACAGAAGCATCGGTAGCATATATCAGCCGCCAGCTTTCACTGCGAAAAATTTCACCTTCAATCTGTTTTTCCAGGTGATCAAAGGGGATGTTGGTGTTGGAATGGGTCATTAAAACAGGATTTGAGAAGGCTACATCGCCTCTTCAGAACGATAAAAATTGGTGCTTTCGAATATCTTGTCGGCGTTGGCTGCCTTAAACCCGGGATATAGTTTGCCGTCAACGTCCGGATATCTCAGTGTGAATTCGTAAAAGCATGATGGAATTTCGAATGTCCCGTCGCTAAAAGGAACCGGGTGTTTCTCAGCCCGGGTCGCCGATTGCTCAAGAAGCTCCTCAGGTGCACCATAGATCTCATCCCCTGAAGAGGTGTTCATGGTATAGCCGTTCTTCTTTACAAAAGCATTTACCTCTTGAAGTGTTTTAAAGTTATCCAGGGCATTCACTCTGATTGCGAAGTGATTGGCCCGATATCCGTAAACCAGTGTCCACGCAGCATATTCACTTTCCTCGCGCAATCTGTTGTAGGTCTCAAAAGCTACTTTACCCCAAACGCTCCCGCCAAATACCATCATCGGGTCTTCGTAGAAGCTGTCGGGAAGGATGTTAAGGCGCTCTCTTACAGTGTTTTGAAGAAATTCGCTGAACTGGTCCAGCAGCAGTTCACTGATGAATACCTTCGGTGCATCAGGGTCTGAAGGGTGCTCAAAATGCTTCCCGAATACCTTTTTGGCTTTGAACTCATAAGTGCCGCGCTCTTCATATCCCTTGTCGGTAAAGACGCGGGCAACCTTGTCAATGTTCATCCGGGGATCATCGAAGGTGCGGAGGGCGATATGGTCGTGAACAACCTTTTCCCCCTGTGCTGTAAAAAGATCAAAAATCCTTTTTGCGGAAGGGTTTTGAGTGCTGTATGTGTCCCAGAATCTTTGAAATGTCTCGTTGTATTGTTTCATCTGTTTAGAATGGTTTAGTCGTTTAGTTGTTTAGTTGTTTAGTTCCCAGCTCTCACCTCTCCGTTCTCAGATCTTCCTTCGAGCTTCTAGCTTCGAACTTTTTTCTTCCTTCCAGCTTCGAGCTTCCATAACCAACCCCCTGTGTGTCAAAAAATCCTGTTCCCGAATGGTCGGGATTTTCAACATGGGCGTTTCATAATATTGTTTCATGATATTGTTTTAACGTGTGATATAACGGTTGGGCGGCATGCTGTAAGGCCCGAGAAGCTTGAAATGTGCAATTACGGGATTGTGGTCGCTGTGTTCAAAATCAAGGTGGATGCCCTGAACACCGGTGGGCATGACGTTTGGCGAGGCTATGAAAAAATCGATCAGCGTCGTT
>PWNO01000123.1 GCA_003557765.1 Bacteroidales bacterium | reverse complement strand
TAAGTCGCAGAGATTTTTTCTCAGCTCAAAAAAGAAAAACCGCGCATAGCATTAGCTATGTAAGGGTTTTATTTTGCAGAGATGAGGAAAAAGATCAAGACTTGGGCCGGCTAAAGTAGCGTTGACATGACACTAGCTTCAGTGGCCATCATATGAAAAAATAATGCCGGTGCATGCTGTTTTTTTTAACAAACTGGTTTATCTTTGTTTAGATTCTATCGGGTAATATATCCCTCTGAATGTCAAATCCCCGACGCTTGGAGGCATCACCATATCTCTGCCTTCGCTTTATCCTTTAAAAGGAGTGATTGGCACCCTGAAAGGGACTTAAGTATTAACCAAACAACAAATCATGGATAACCTTATGTCAAGAAGAAAATTTATGGCCAATACGGCATTGGCTACTGCCGGTATGACCATTGTTCCCAGCACCGTGGTCAGTGGTTTTGGGTACCGTGCTCCCAGCGACAGGCTCAACATCGCCGGTGTGGGTGTTGGCGGAGTGGGCTTCAGGCTGTTGCGTCAGATGGAAAGCGAAAACATTGTGGCGCTCTGTGATGTCGACTGGAGATATGCCAAAGGCTGTTTCGACCATTTCCCGAAAGCAAAAAAATACCGGGATTGGCGCAAGATGCTCGATGAGATGAGCAATGAGATCGATGCCGTGGTGGTGGCCACCGCCGACCATACGCATGCGGTTATTGCCGCACATGCCATTACCCTGGGCAAGCATGTGTTTGTAGAGAAGCCGCTCACCCATACCGTGTATGAGTCCAGGTTGCTCACCCGCCTGGCAGATCATTACCAGGTGGCCACGCAGATGGGAAACCAAGGCGCTTCTGATGATGGCGTACAAACCATGTGTGAGTGGCTTTGGAATGATGAAATAGGTGAAGTAAGAAAGGTGGAGGCCTTTACAGACCGTCCCATCTGGCCGCAGGGGCTCTCCAGACCGGAACGGGGGATGTGGGTCCCGGATCACCTCGACTGGGACCTTTTTGTGGGTCCCGCGAAAATGCGTCCTTACCACGACATCTACACGCCATGGAACTTCAGGGGCTGGTGGGACTTTGGTACAGGCGCTCTGGGTGATATGGCACCGCATGTGCTGCATCCCGTTTTTAAAGGGTTAAAACTTGGATACCCAATCAAAGTGCAGGGCAGCTCTACCTTGCTGCTCCAAGATTCTGCCCCACAGGCGCAAAAGGTGGTGCTGACCTATCCCGAAAGGCCCGGTGGCGAGCAAAGCAAAATTGGCTTCCCCGAAGTGGAGATCACCTGGTATGATGGCGGCCTCAGGCCGGATATGCCCGAAGGATGGCCAGCAGGCAGGGACATGAATGACAGCGGGGGAGGTGTGCTTTTCCATGGCACCAAAGACACCCTGATCTGTGGCTGCTACGGCCTCAACCCCTGGCTGCTCTCAGGCAGAGAGCCCGATGTGCCCAAAACCCTGCCGAGAGTTGAACTCAACCATAGCATGGACTGGGTCAGGGCCTGCAAAGAATCTCCCGAAAACAGGGTTGAAACGGCCTCCCATTTCAAAGAAGCCGGACCATTTAACGAAATGGTCGTAATGGGCGTACTGGCTGTCAGACTGCAGGAGCTGCACAAGGAACTTGAATGGGATGGCGAAAACATGCAGTTCACAAACATATCCGATGACGAAACAATCCGGATCATCCTGGAAGATAAGTTTAACATCGAAGATGGACACCCCACTTTTGACAGGGACCTGACAGACCCGATCAATGCAAAGGCATTTGCAGAGGAACTCATTAAACATACCTACAGGGAAGGCTGGAATTTGCCTCCCATGCCTTTATAACATGAATAATACAGGATAGCTCTTGAATGACAATCCATTGTAAAACCAAAAACTGAGGAAAAATGAAAAAACGCGGTTTGTATTATGTATTGGCCGGCCTTCTTATTGCCCCCATGATCATGCTGAATGCTTGCGGAGGACCTGCCGAAAAAAACGGAGAAGAAGAAGAAATGGAAGAAGTTGCACTGAACACCCTTACTGAAGAGGAAAAAGAAGAAGGCTTTTTCCTGTTGTTTGATGGAGAAACCTTCGACGGATGGCGCGGCTATAACCAGGAAGCTTTTCCGGAAGAAGGCTGGATCATTGAAGATGGTGTAATGCAGGTGCTGGGTGAAGGTACAGGTGAAGCAGGTGGTAAAGGCGGAGATATCATCTATGACCAGAAATTCCTTGATTTTCACCTGAAGCTGGAGTGGAAAGTTTCTCCCGGAGGAAATAGCGGCATCTTCTACCTGGGACAGGAAATAGAAAATGAACCCATCTGGAAATCTGCACCCGAAATGCAGATTCTCTGTAATGAAAAGCATATCGATGCGAGGCTTGGCGCAGACAGGAAGGCCGGTTCCCTCTATGACCTGATCGCTGCTGATCCGCAAAATGCCAAGCCACACGGAGAATGGAACCTTGCCGAAGTCATGGTTTACCGGGGTACCGTTGTGCACAAACAAAACGGGGAAGTGGTGCTGGAATACCATCTGGGAACGCCCAACTGGGAAAGACTCGTTGAGGAGAGCAAATTTGCCGAGTATCCCTGGTTTGGTCAGTATCAGCCTGGATACATTGCACTCCAGGATCACGGTGATGACGTGTGGTTCAGAAACATCAGGTTGAGGGAATTTTAATCTGCCACCCTTGTTTGTTCGGGTTAAATTAATAGTACATCATGAGAATTTACCAAATGACTCAAAGACTAAGCCTTTGGGGTGCCATCACTATTTTTATTCTTGTGCTGATGCCTTCGTGTGAACAGCCAAAAGAGGAAGAGAAGTTCATCGGCATCCAGCTGTGGTCAGTAAGACATGACATGAATGCAGATCCTGTTGCTACCTTACAAAAGCTGGGCGAGATGGGCTACAAATTCATAGAAGCCGCCGGTTATGCTGATGGAAAATTTTACGGCATGCAGCCGGCGGATTTTCGCGACCTGGTCGAAGCCAGTGGCATGCGCTTCCTTAGCTCGCATGTCGGCCACCACCTGCCGGATCAAAGCGGCTGGGAGGATGCCATGGAATGGTGGGATGAAGCCATCGAAGCACATGTGGCCGCAGGCGTGAAATATATGGTGCAACCCTCCATGAGCCAGGCTGGATATGAAAGCCTGGAAGGCCTGAAACAGTACTGTGATTATTTCAATACCATAGGTGAGAAATGCAATGCATACAGCATACGCTTTGGCTACCATAACCATGCGGATGAATTCGAAGCACTGGAAGGCGAAATCATATACGACTTCATGCTGGAAAACACCTCTCCGGAAAAGGTGATGTTTCAACTCGACCTCTATTGGATATATAAAGGAGGTAAAGACCCGGTGGCATACTTTCAAAACTATCCCGGACGATTTGAAACATGGCATGTAAAAGACGAACAGGAAGTGGGCGCAAGCGGAAAGATTGATTTTGAACGCATTTTTGACAATGCTGGAAAATCCGGGATGGAATACATCATCGTGGAAGTAGAGTCGTATAACTATGAGCCGCTCGAAAGCGTAAAACACAGCCTTCACTACCTGCTGGATGCTGATTTTGTGACGACCCCATAAGGATTCCCATGTTGAACCCGGCTAAAGTGCCGTTCAATTCAGTGGGCTGTTTTTGTAAACAATTGAGATTTGGTTACCGTTCAAAATTGTTTATCCCCTTATCAAGGAATTCGATATACCGCTCGATATTGGTATTGTATCCATAGGCTGGGGCCAGCATGTTTTCATCGTGGTCGAGGATGACATAGTAGGGTTGGGTGTTGGCTCCATACCTTTCGGCTTGGAAGGCACTCCATTTTTGGCCTATCGTGCGGATGGTCCGCTCCCTTCCCATGGCATCACTTACAAACTGCTCTTCTTCCGGCAGCCGTGTGCGGTCGTCCACAAAAAGCGAGATCTTTACAAAGTCGTTTTTCAGGCGGTCCATCACCCGCGGGTCGGACCACACGTTGGCTTCCATCCTGCGGCAGTTGGCACATCCGTGTCCGGTGAAGTCCAGAAATACCGGCTTGCCTGCTTCCCTCGCTGCTGCCATCCCTTCTTCGTAATCGAGGAACGACATAATCCCGTGTGGCCCTTCGTATACGCTTTCTCCGACATAGATGGTGTCATCTGCCGGTGGACCGGCTGTGGTGGTCATCCGGCTCAGGTCGAAGTCCTGGGTGGTTTGGGAGGGCAGGAAAGAGCTGATCCCGCGCAGGGGTGCTCCCCACAGGCCGGGTATCAGGTAGAACACAAAGGCAAAGGTGGCGATGGCAAGTAGGAGACGCGGCACGGAAAGGTACTGCACCTCACTGTCGTGTGCAAACCGGATCTTGCCGATCAG
>PWNO01000070.1 GCA_003557765.1 Bacteroidales bacterium | reverse complement strand
GTATCAGCGTTTCTTCCCCTGTAAACAAGCGGTGCTGATTGCCATACAGTATTGCTAACACCCCATTCGCTGTTGAGCATGTTGCCAACATTTAAAATGTCGAATGTGATTTGAATCCTGTGTCTGTCGGGCATATTTGTCAGGTTGATATCCTGGGTAAAGCGGAAGTCGAAGCGATGCACCCATGGGAGCAGTGCGCCATTGCGTTCTGCAATTTCACCGCGATTGCTGTTAAGGTAGTCGTCTTGCTCAATGAAAGTGTTGAGGATGTTCCACTGTTCTGCGGGAGAAAGTTCTTCTCCTCCAACAGTTGTTGGGATCAGGTTGATTTCGCTTGCGTCTCTTGGGATGTACATAAGACGTCCAGCCCTGTCGCCGAAGTTACCGGCATATACATAGCTAAATCGTCCCCCTTCTCCACCTGTGTAATACAGTGAGAACGACGAAGTGTTTCTTACGTTTAAGGCACGTGTATCAAAGCTAACAAAGGCAACGATGCGGTTGGGCTGGTCAAAGCGGCTGTAACCCATTTCCGGGTTGTTCCTGTCTTCCCGAACTACGTTTGGCCAGAGTGAAGCAGCCTGCGAACCGCCAATCAACCCATAATCGCGGCTTACACCACGGGTATAGGCAACACTGGCATAAACACCGTAGTCAAACTCCTTTTGCAGCTGGGCTGTAATTGACCAGTAGTACCCCTGGTTCGTGTTGGTAAGCAGCATGACCTCGTTAGGTTGCTGGATGGTGTCACCGTTTACTATCCAATCACTCACCTCGGTGTAACGGTCGAAGTATGGTCTTTGATCTACGCCATCGAAATAACCTGAAGGCGAAGAAAGGTTGATGTTTTGTGCCAACGGGCTATTAAAGTCGCTTGAATAAATACCCTCTAAAGTTGCAATAATGTCGAAGGGCAACCTGTAGTCGGCAGCAATGTTTGTGCGCCATACTTGTGGGAAACGAAAATCAGGGTCAGTGATATTTATATCCCTTGACACCTGGGCTTCCAAATCATCGCCGCTTGGTTTGTAAACGCTTGGATCCGCTTCAAACGCGAAACCACCAACAGCATTGGGATGCTCGACCCATTCATCTCCTTCGAGCTCCCATCTGTCCCAACCGGTCATACCACGTGTAACACCGTTTGCAGAGATTTGGTTAGATATCCAAACAAAGGGGATACGGCCAGAGAAGAAGCCGCTACCACCACGCAAGCGCAGGCTGTTATCGCCAAACGCGTCGTAGTTGAACGAGAGGCGGGGAGAAAAGAGCGGCTTCACACCGGGCATCTGGCTCACATCAGGAGCAATTTTCCTGTCCGGGTTGGATGGGTCAGTAAACTGGTTATGTTCATATTGAAAGATTTCTTCCAATCGTGGGTTGTTGGCTGGATCAAATGGGAAGAATGGCAGGTCAACACGCAAGCCGGCAGTAACAACCAGGTCGTTATTTACCTGGAATTTGTCCTGCAAATAGATACCAAACTGGCCAAAAGCGGTTTCATCCATAGGGAGATCGTCAGGTCCTTCATAAGAGAAGCTCATCGCAAAGCCATCAGGGGCTGATCCCGGAACCTGGTTTATCACGTGATCCACAAAGTTCTGGTAAGAGTTATACCTGTAAAAAGTGTGTGCTGTTGGATTAAACGCGTTTTCAAACGTCATGTATTCGAAGTTGAATCCGGCTGTAATCGTATGTCTTCCCATAAACATGGAGAAGTTGTTTGTGATGTTGAAAATTTCGTTCTGGAGCAGGTTTCCAACGGTGAAGAGCTCATTACCCAGCGCAAAATAGTACAAGGGAGTACCAAGCGGAGCAGGGTTGCCATCTGCATCCAAATCTCCCGGTTTTGGTCCGTCCCACTCAAGTACTTCAACAAACGGAAACGTCTGGCCGCCGGGCACGCTGCGTTTCGGATCTTCAATGAAAGTATAACCAACAATGAGGTTGTTGGCAAAGCGGGTGCCAAACACCGAGTTTAACTCACCTACAAAGGAGTTTACATTGTTATCTACTGAATAGTTGGCGTTTCTGAAAGTCAATGCCTCAAGACCAAACCTGTTGGTGTTGCGGTATCTTTCCACATTCCTGGTGCTGTTTCCGTTGATGGTCACGTCACGGAATGCAGAATAGCGATTATAGCGGATTGAGGCCCTGTGGTTGGGATTGATGTTGTAATCGAGTCTGAAGTTTAACCTGAGTGCCTCGTTGGCAAATGGATAATCCTCATAAGGCCCGGTTTCGTAGCCATAGATGCTCATCATTTGCTCTCTTACAAAGTCCATTTCAGCAGCCGGGACTCTTGTAACATTTGGGCCTGACAGTCCGGGGCGTGCTGCGAGGCGGCTGTCGCCGGGCACTGATGACTCTTCCTGCTCAACGCTTACAAAGAAGAAAAGACGATCCCTGATGATAGGACCACCAAGGCTAACGCCATGAATGTTAGTGAGCGCCTCGTCAACGTTAAAGCTGTCGTCGCCGATCTTGCGGCCAATCATATACTCGTTACGAAAATAAGTATAGAGCGACCCGCGGAATTCGTTGGTACCACTACGTGTGATTGCGTTCACGTTTGCACCGGTAAACCCTCCCTGGCGCACATCGAAAGGAGCAATATTGATCTGGATCTCCTCGATGGCATCCATGCTGATGGGATTGGTGGCGGCAAACTGGCCGGAACCAAGACCGAAGTTGTTGTTGTAAATGTTACCATCAACCGTATAGTTATTGAAACGGTTGTCGCGTCCGGCAAAGCTCGAACCATTGCTCAGCGGGCTCATGCGTGTGAAGTCTGAAATCGTACGTGAAATGGTGGGCATGCGCTGAATGTTTTCAGTATTCAGGTTGGTTGAAGCACCCGTGCGGTCGGCATTCATCACCGGATCAAGGCGCCCCATCACAACGACTTCTTCCAGTACCATACCCGTTTCAACAAGTACGAATATCAGCGTGCGGCTTTCACCCAGCGATAACCGCAAGTCAACAATTTGGTCGGTTTCATAACCAACAAACGAAGCAGTGACAGTGTATGGTCCACCGGTTCGAATGTTCGGAAGGTTGAAACGACCATCTTCGCGGGTCACAGTACCATAGCGCGTCCCCGAAGGCTCGTGAACTGCTACGACGTTAGCATTGGCTAAGGGCTGGTTATCAAAGGTCATAACCGTCCCTTCAATGGCAGATGTCGTAACCCCCTGTGCATAAACTGCATTTGAACTAATGATCAGGACAAATGCAGCCATCAAACTAAATAACGTAATGATTTTTTTCATGCTTTTTGGTGTTTGGTTAATGATAAATGAATTGATTAAAGAACGAATAAAAAGTGAATAAAAAAATGATTGAATAGACATTGCGCAAAAATAACAACACGAAACAGAATAACAACAGCATCATAAATTAACATATTATTATGTTTATGTAAAGCCAATGTTATCCCGCTAAAACGAGGGATAAAAATACAGCATTTTGGTTTTCGTTAATTTATTTTAATAAAAAACTTATCAACATTTAATTAACAATGCGTTGTTTTCTAACTGAAAATAAGGCAACTATACATTTGTTTTCAATAATTGTTTAACGGAAAATGCAAGCAAATCAAACACTTATGTTTATTTGTGTAGAAGCTGCATTTATTATGAGTACCTTTGCATTTCAAAGCTAAAACTATGAACATACCCAAAAAATTAACCTTTCGTGCCCTGCTCGAAAACAGCGTCAACCATTTTGCTGACTCACCTGCCCTTGGCTTTGTCGACAAAGAACCCTTGACATACCATCAAGTAAATCAGCTGGCGAATGAGCTGACGGAGAATTTACACACCCTCGGCATTCGCCGGGGTGACCGCGTGGCACTGCTGAGCCAGAACATGCCCAACTGGGGCGTAGCCTACCTGGCCATTACGAGCATGGGCGCCGTGGTTGTGCCCATCCTGGTTGACTTTACACCGCCCGAAATTGAGAAAATCCTGGCACATAGCGAAGCCAAAATCATCATCGTATCTGAAAAATTAGCAGAGAAACTGCACCAGCCCTTGCCCGATACCTTAAAAGGAGCCATATTGCTTGATGAGCTGGAAGAAATCAGCCTGGGCAGTCTCGAGATGGCCGGAAAAATTGAAAAAACACCTGCAAAAGAGAAAGTTGCCTCATTCGAACTTACCGAGCCAAAAGAAGACGACCTGGCAGCCATCTTGTATACATCTGGCACCACCGGCAAGCCAAAAGGCGTTATGCTGAGCCACAAGAACATCATTTCGAATGCCGTTAACACACTCAACATCCAGATGGTGGACAATTCCGACCGGCTGTTGTCCATTTTACCTCTTCCACACACCTACGAATGTACGATCGGCT
>PWNO01000028.1 GCA_003557765.1 Bacteroidales bacterium | reverse complement strand
CTTGTGTCGAGTGGCCTGTGAGCCATAACGCTCCGACCATTCTCCCATCTTACGGCCCAGGTAATAGCCGTCCCAGAAACCACGTTTGAATACACCGCGCAACCGCTCCATCCATTCATCAACCTTTTCGCGACTGTAGGTGCCGTCAAAAACCGCCTCAACGGCCTCCTTGTAACAACGGGTAACGGTCTTCACATAATCGGCACTGCGGCCCCGCCCTTCGATCTTGAAAATCTGAACCCCCGCGTGTATGATCTTATCAATGAAGTCAATCGTGCACAAATCCTTTGGAGACATAATGTACTCGTGATCCACCTCTACCTCATACCCTTCCTCTTTATCCGTAACAAGATATGACCTGCGGCAAAGCTGCAGACAGGCGCCACGGTTGGCAGAATGGTTCATGTTGTCAAGGCTCAGGTAGCACTTACCGCTTACAGCCATGCATAAAGCACCATGTACAAATATCTCGATTTTGACAAGCTCGCCAGAGGGCCCGGTGATCTGCTCACGTTCAATTCCTTGCACAATTTGATGAACTTGCCTGAGACTCAGCTCACGCGCCAGCACCATCACATCGGCATATTGTGCATAAAACCGGATGGCAGAAAGGTTGGTAATGTTGCATTGGGTGGATATATGCAGGCGCAACCCCTGCTCCCTGGCATATTCCAGAACGGCAATGTCTGAGGCAATGATTGCCGAAATGTCCGCTTTCTTTGCTTCATCAACTGTGTTTTGCATCTCCTCTAACTCTTCATCATGGATGATCGTGTTGAGGGTGAGATACGACTTTACCCTGTTTCCCTTGCAAATGCGCACAATCTCGTGAAGGTCCTCAAAGGTGAACTTTTTGGAGGAACGGCTGCGCATGTTGAGTTTGCCCACACCAAAATAAACAGCATCGGCACCACCCTGTATAGCAGCCTGCAGCGACTCATAAGAGCCGGCAGGGGCCACTATCTCTATTGGTTTTTTCGAGGACATGAAATTTTTGATGTTTCAGGACTAAATATAGCTCATGCCAATTATGGAGCCCAGATGTCCTTTTAGTTTCATTTTTACCTCATTGAGGGGGATCAGTTTACCCAGCTCCTGCTGCATCGATGTGGCTTTTTTGTCGGTAAAGCCACAAGGATTGATCAGTTCAAAATAACTCAGGTCGGTATTTACATTGAAGGCGAAACCGTGCATGGTAACCCATCGGCTGCTTCTGATCCCGATGGCACATATCTTCCTGGCTTTTGCCGGATTTTTGGCGTCAAGCCATACCCCGGAAGCACCTTTCATCCGTTCCCCCTTCAGGCCATATTCGGCAATGGTTTTGATGATCGCTTCCTCCAGGTTGGCTACATACCGATGGATGTCGGGCGAAAAGTTATCCAGATCCAGGATGGGGTATCCAACGATTTGTCCCGGACCGTGATAGGTGATGTCGCCACCCCTGTTGATCTTGTAGTAGGTGGCTTCTTTTTGCTGAAGCTCCAGCATGTTGACCAAAAGGTTGTTTTCAGATCCGTTTTTACCCAAGGTGTATACATGCGGGTGCTCGCAAAACAACAGGTAGTTATTGGTCTGTTTTTCCAATCCGGGGTTGGCCCTGTTGTGCATTTTCTGATCAACGATCCCCTTGAATAATTTCTCCTGGTAGTCCCAGGCTTCCTTGTAGACTATAACACCCAGGTCCTGAAATGAGACGGTTTGGTTCATTTGCTCGCTATTATCCACAAATTCGCACAAATTTTTGCACAAATTTGCTCAAATTATTTTCTCAAACTTCCAACTTCAAACTTCAAACCTCTAATCTTTCGGTGCATTGCGAAGCACCTCCAGCGTGAGGTCCCAGAACTTTTCTACGGTGCTGATCTCCACCTTTTCGTCAGGGGAATGTGCGCCACGCATGGTGGGACCGTAGGAGATCATGTCCATTCCGGGATATTTTTCACCAATGATGCCGCATTCCAATCCGGCGTGGATTACCAGTACCTTTGGCTCTTCTCCGAATAGTTTCTCATAGGACTTTTTGGTAATTGACAGAATCTTTGAATCTATATTGGGTTCCCATCCCGGATAGCCGTCGCCGTGTTTTACCTTTCCACCGGCAAGGGTAAAGGTACTGGCGACCATGTCTGCAATATCTCTTTTTCCAGTGTCAAGGGAGCTGCGCTGGCTTGTTACAATGATGATCTTATCCTCTGTCATTTTTACGGAAGCCAGGTTCGTGGAGGTTTCCACCAGTCCCGGAATTTCAGGAGACATACTCATTACACCATGCGGACATGCATAAAGGGCATTCAGCAGCTTGTGCTGTGTTTCATAATCCATCAGGGTGTCTGGCATCAACGTTTCTGAAATGTCGATCTTCAGGTCAGGTTCATTGATTTTAATCGCATTTTTGATCTCACGGGTGAGGGTTTGGCATAAATCTTTGAATGATTTTTCGTGACGGCGTGGTATGCTGACGGTAGCGAAGGCTTCGCGTGCAATGGCATTATGTAGGTTGCCTCCTTTAATTTCAGCAATCCTGAGCTCAAACATTTTTTCGGCATTCCACAAAATACGGTTCAGAATTTTGATGGCATTGCCACGCCCCTTGTTGATATCATCGCCCGAGTGACCCCCTTTTAATCCTGTAACGGAGACCTTAAATGGGAGATGGTCTGCTTCGGTATGCACTTTTTCATAAGGAAGGGTGATCATCGTGTCGATGCCGCCGGCACATCCGATAAATAGCTCACCGTCATCTTCCGAGTCGAGATTCAGCAGGATGCGGCTATCCACAAACCCTTTCTCCAGGTTAAATGCACCGGTCAGCCCGGTTTCCTCATCTACCGTAAAGAGGCATTCTATCGGGCCGTGCTCAATGTCAGTCGCTTCCAGTATGGCCAGTTGCGTGGCCACGCCAATGCCATTATCTGCACCCAGTGTTGTACCCTTGGCCTTTACCCAACCATCCACAATTTCCGGCTGGATGGCATCATTGTCAAAATCAAATTCTACCCCGTCATTTTTTTCACAAACCATGTCTACGTGGCTTTGCAAAACAACGGAAGCACGATCTTCATAGCCGTTTGTGGCTTCTTTTTTGATGATGAGGTTGCCCACCTTGTCTTGCTTGTATTCAAGCTGGTGATTTTTGGCAAAGTTTATCAGGTAAGCAAGTATTTTTTCCTCTTTTTTTGATGGGCGGGGTACCTGGCAGATCTCTTCAAAAAGTTGCCAAAGCCGCTGAGGATTCAGATTCCAAAGAACTTTTGTCATGATTTGTAATTTTTATATTCAGATGCGAAGATACGAAAATCCATTGAGTCTGTCTCAACCCTCAACATATTTCGGTGCACAGGTCAAGCCCTGTGCCTACTGGTGGAATGAGCCTTAGTACTTAATCGGATCAAACCCTTGGCCATACACACCCATTACGTTCGAAACAGAGATAAAGGCATCGGGGTCGATTGCCTTGATGCTTCTGAACACCACTGAGGTTTCGTGGCGTCTGACCACTACCATCAGCACAGCGCTTTTTTCCTTGCTATACCAACCCTGACCGTTAAGGAGTGTTACCCCCCGGCCGATGTCGTTGGCAATATGCTCTGCGATCTCTTCATATTTTGGCGAAAAAATGAACAGCTGAACACTGCGCCGGTGTCCCATCAAAAGCATATCAATAGAATAGGATGCAACAGCCATTGTAACATATCCGTATACCATCACTTCAAGTGACTGAAACAACAGGTATGATGATGAGATGATCACCAGGTCGAGGTATAGAATAATCCTGCCGTGGCTGATGTTTCTGTATTTGTTGATGATCATCGCGATGATGTCGGTGCCTCCGGTGCTGCCACCTTGTGTGAAAACCAGTCCTACCGATGCACCTCCCATGATGCCTCCAATGATGGCCGACATGAACCTGTCATCAACAATGGGTTCTGTGATCAGAGGTTGCAGGATGGCAAAAAACAATGAAAGAACCCCGGCGCTGTATATGGTTTTCACACCGAAGCCAAATCCCAGCGACTTAATTCCGAAAATAATGAGGATTAGGTTTGTAAGAAAAAAGGTGATGGCAACCGGAATTCCGGTTGCATAGTAGAGCAATGCCGCTGCACCGGTTACGCCACCACCTACAATCTCGGAGGGCAATAAGAATGCCGTCCACGCAAGTGCATTGACAAACAATGCAAAGGTGATGATGCTGTAGCTTTGCAGGCCTTTCCAGAAAGGGTTTTTATCTTTTATCATGTGTTTGTAATTTATTAGATGTTGGATGTTTGATGTTTGATGTTTGATGTTGGATGTTGGGTTTATCGTTTTGGTTTTAAGGGTTTCCAGTTTTATAAACATTTAAGTCCTTAACTGTCTGTATCCCCATATTTTTGCTT
>PWNO01000276.1 GCA_003557765.1 Bacteroidales bacterium | reverse complement strand
TGTTACGCACCCGTGCGCCACTCGTCAGCACCCGTTGCCAGGTCTGTTACCGTCCGACTTGCATGTATTAGGCCTGCCGCTAGCGTTCATCCTGAGCCAGGATCAAACTCTCCGTTGTATAAAAAAAATTATAAAACTTCTAATGCTGTCCCGACTCTCATTACTTTACGCCTTCGTTATTAATTCGTCAATTTGGCTCAAAGCCAACTGACGGGTCTGCTTTCTGTCAATATTTTTGGTCTCCCAGTCCCTCAAAGATCGTTTCCGTTCACCTGCCCGAGAATACATTTTTCCCGAACAGGGAGTGCAAAGATAATACATTTTTTGCTTACGCAAACACCATCCCGAAAAAAACACAAATTTTTTTTAGCAAAGACAAAAGGACGAAAAGACAAATGTCCAAAGGTCGAAAAGTCAAAAGGTCTAAAAGTCCGGGGATTCGGCGGGTTGCGGGCTGTTGGAAAATGCCGGGCAGCTGCTTGCTTTCGACTTCCTTCTATTCGAGGAAAGCACTCACGATTTTCTCCACGCTCACATCTTCGGCTTCTGCCTTAAAATTTCGCACAATGCGGTGTACCAGCACAGAGTAGGCAATGGCATTCACATCTTCAATATCCGGTGCATATTTACCATTAAGCGCTGCATGACATTTTGCCCCGATGATGAGATATTGTGAAGCTCTTGGTCCTGCTCCCCAGTGGATATATTCATCTGCCATTTGGTGTGACCGTTCTGCTTTGGGACGTGTTTTAGCTGCAAGGTTCACGGCATATTCCATAACATGATCTGTTACCGGCACCTTCCTTATCAAATCCTGAAAAAACAGGATTTCATCAGCCTGCATTACCACATCCAATGCAAATGTTTTATCTGCTGTGGTAGATTTTACCACTTCCAATTCCTCCTGAAAAGAGGGGTATTCGAGGTAGACATTAAACATAAATCGGTCGAGTTGTGCCTCAGGCAGCGGATAGGTTCCTTCTTGCTCGATAGGGTTCTGGGTGGCAAGCACAAAGAATGGCTCATGCAGCCGATATGTCGAGCCTGCTGCCGTCACTGAACGTTCCTGCATAGCCTCTAGCAGGGCTGATTGTGTTTTTGGGGGTGTTCGGTTAATCTCATCAGCAAGGATAATATTGGCAAATAAAGGTCCTTTCACAAACCGGAAATTCCTTGTCTCGTCAAGAATCTCTGTGCCAATAATATCGGAGGGCATGAGGTCCGGGGTAAACTGAATTCTGCTGTATTTAAGGCCCAGCACTTTTGAAATGGTATTAACCAGCAAGGTTTTTGCCAAACCGGGCACACCCACCAACAGACAGTGCCCTTTGCTAAATATTGATATAATCACATTTTTTACAACATCATCCTGTCCTATGATCACCTTTCCAATCTCACCTTTCAGGGTGTTATATTTTTCTGCCAGGGCATCAAGGGCTTCCACATCTGAAGAAAACTTCATATTCCACATTTTAAATCAATAAATCATTAGCGATCAGCAAGCAATCTCGCTTCATTTGCAGACAATAAGACGCTGTCAGATATTTCGGTCACATGAACTGTGCACCTTGCGAGCTTGGACAGGCCAAATCTCCATTAGACAAACATTCTCCTGCTTGTCAATTCTTTGGTATGGAGGTTTCATCTTGCATACTTAAGCCAATCATAGTCAAACCCGCAGTATTTATAATCCTCATGAACGGTAATATAAGTGCTTTTCAGTCTGCCTTTAACCCATTCATCAAGTTTTTTATCCTTTTTTTCTTTTAATGCCAGATTTTTGATAAAGTCATAGTCCTGTTGCAGATTAGCAGGATGGGGGTCTACCCTTTCTCTCACAGTGACAATCTGAAATGCCTGATCACCATTTTCTGTCATGGTTTGCATGGGTCGGGATATTTCACCAACCTCAAGCCTGTCAACAACAAAAAAAAGATTGGGGTCAAGTTCATCGGTTTGAAACCTTGTGGTTCCCGTATAAGGATTAACCATAATACCTCCACTGTTGGCACTTCTATGATCTGAGTACTGACGCGCTGCATCACGAAAGGTGATGTTGCCACTCATGATGGCGTTTCGGATACTGTCAAGTTTGTTTATGGTTTCTTGCTCCACTTCGGGTGAAACCTGGGGTCTGAGCAACAGATGTCTTACGTTGACTTCCTCACCCCTTCGTTCGATAGGCTGAATGATGTGATAGCCTGAGCGTGTTTCAACGATACCGGAGACCTCTCCTGGTTCAAGGCTAAAAGCCACTGCTTCGAATTCGGGATGAAGTTCACCACGCCTGACAAAACCTAATTCTCCACCCCGGCGCGCTGTGCCAGGGTCGTCAGAGTACAATATGGCCAGGGTCCGAAAATTCTCTCCGTCAATAATACGCTGGCGGTAACCCTCCAGCCTTTCTTTTACTTGCTGCACCTCTTCTGCCTCCACATAGGGTTCAATCATAATTTTGGCAAGGGAAAGCTCACTTTCCACCATAGGAATATCATCATCAGACAACGCCTCAAAGAATGCCCTGACTTCAGATGGTGTGACCGACACATTTCGGGTAATTTGTGACTCCATGCGCTGACTGATCATTTGCTCCCTGATCGGGTCCCAGAACTCTTCACGCAGCTCGTCAACAGTTTGTCCATAGTATTCTTCCAGGCGCTCTCTGGAGCCAATTTGCTGTATAAAGAAACGCAGCCGCCTTTCAATCTCCATCTCAATTTCCGAATCATTCACCTCAATGCTATCGATCATTGCCTGATTGTAAAGCAATTTTTGAAACATCAGGTCATCCAGCATTGTGCATAATGGGTCATCCCCAAGCTCAACGCCCTGAGCCTGAACCTGGACTTTCTGATCCATCAACTCAGACTTTAAAATGGCGTTCCTGCCAACCACGCCAACGACATGGTCCACAACAATTTTTTGTTGTGCGTAGCCTTGATGATGCGGCATCAGCAGCATAAAAAATAAGGCTGTAATTAATTGCACGTGCTTACACATATAAATTATTCCTTTTATTTGCTTGTTAATAAAACACTTCCACATGATTGCCTTCAATTGCACTATTAAACATGTCGCGCCTGCGATTTTGCAAAAAATCTTTTTTTCTTTTGCTCAGAATACGCTGCCTGATGTTTTCTTTCTCAAAAGCTTTGGGAGATTGATCTCCTCTCACGCGGAAATCATGGATATATAAAAAGTAACGATAATAGTCATCTGTTATTTCCACAAAACGGTTGTTATTTAAAAATGAAACCGGATCACCTACATCAAGCGGCAGCTCTTTGATGAGATCATTAAAGACAATCCAATGTTCAGGATCAATATGATAGCTTGCAGCATGTTCCAGGCTAAGATTCTCAAGTTGTTGCAAATCGTCTTCGGCATCTGACCTGTATAGGGAACGGATTTGGCGCACAGCTCCCGTATTGTGGGGTAGTTTTATAAAATTCACTGCCACAATCGTATTACGTACCCTTAAACGCTCCTGATGGATATCGAAGTAGCTGCTGATTTCTTCATCTGTGACAGTGGTATCTAATTCGTTTTTCACAAGATCTTGTTCAAAGGCATACACAATCAAGGCGTTTCTGTAGTCCTTTACGCGTTGTTCGATATGCATCGTTTCCAGGTTGGCATATTCTTTAGCATGGTGGGTATAGACCTGCTGATCAACCCAACGGCTTACATATCTTTTTACCATTGCAGCACTGTCTTCTGGTGCAATTCCAGCAGGAACGATACCCTGAATATCATACAGATAAAGCCTGTTGCCATAAACCTCAGCAAGCAGTTTATCATCTGGCCGGAATTCAATGAGGCTGCAACTAAGCGGCATCATGGCGGCAAAGATGATCAGGATACGTGTTATTGTCCCAAAGTTGTGCCGGAAAAACAAATTGTTCATGCTAAACAGTTATTGTGCTGATTTAATGGATTCAAGCAAATCATCATTGATCCATACCTCATATTCCTCTCTTAACCTGTCAAGCCACTTTTTTTCAAGGTATTGCTGGTAATCGGCAATAACCTTGCCACGAATCTCTGATACGCCTTCAGCATCATATTTTTCCCGGTGCTTTTCAAAAAACATTTCCAATCCAGTGCTGTCGGTGGTAGCTTTTGACCATACTTCCTGGTTGGTGATTTCAAAAAGTAAGATGCCATCATGATATTCTTGCATGACTTTTTTGAACTCCGGGTATTTTTTTTCCAGGTTTTGCTTTTCGTAATCAAGGATTTCCTCTGTGACCATCTTGTCCAGATATTTGTACAATAAACCAGGTATACTGGTAAGGTTATGGTTTCTTTGATTTGCATCAAGATATTGTACAAAGTCTTCCTGCGTGTATTTATTGTCTGCAAACCCAAAGATGAAATCGTCCATGCCAGTCGCAGCTTCCGGGTCCCATTTGCCCTGAAAAATTCTTTCGTCCACAACCTTATCTAAAGCCATGAGCGCATCTGTATTTTTTTCAAATTGGTATTCTTTCTTTAGTCGTTCGATCACAACTTCCTGGCTTAATTCTGATCTGGTCTCTCTTTGCATCCTATTCTGAAGATCCGCATAAGCTTCCTCGAAGTCGGGTGGTGGGTTTTTTTCAAGCAGTTTAATGATATGCCATCCAAAATCTGACCTGACGGGCTCGGATATTTGACCTGTTTCATGCATTTCGGAGATCTTCTCAATAAATTGAGGCACCATTCTGTTAGAAGTAAAAGGGGGCATCTCACCTCCCCTTTGCGCAGATCGACGGTCCTCTGAGTATTCGGACACAAGCTCTTCAAACAGCGCTTCATCATCCGTCAGTTTTTTATGCAGTTCATATATCAATTGCTCTTTTCCCTCCAATTCTTCCTCGCTAATGTTATCGGGCGTCATCAGCATAATGTGGGCAACCTTGGCCTGTCCAATGGCAGGTATGCGATTGGTAACCTTCACGATATGGTAGCCAAAGCTGGTTCTGACAGGCATGGAGACATCTCCTGGTTCCGTGTTGTAGGCAGCTGTTTCAAAGGGATATACCATATTAAACACAGTGAAATAACCCAAGTCTCCTTCATTGCCTCTTCTGGCAGGTCTGTTGCCAGCAGCAGGTTGATCATCGGCTAACGAATCATCAGAGTATTTTCTGGCAAGGTCGCCAAATGCCTCTCCGGATAATATACGCTCACGGAGTTCAAGCAGTTTTTGATATACTTCCATTGTATCTTCCGGTGCAGCATATGCTGGAAGATTAATCAGGATATGTGAGGCGCGCACATCGTATTGTGAACGCTCCCAGGCTTCTTTAATCAGTTTTTCTGTAACATCGTGATCAACCAGGTATTTCTGTGCAAGTTGCTCCCTGTATCCCTTCAACTCATCAACAAAGCTGCTGACCGTATCCAGCCCCTGCGCTTTTGCAGCTTTAACTTTTAGCCTGAAGTTCACATACATGTGCAGGTATTCATCCACTTCCTTCGGCTCTGCCACAAAAGACTCAATATTATTTTTCCTGTAAACATCAAGGAATTCGGATTTCGTTATCTCCCTGTCATCAATGCGTATGAGGACCTTGTCTTCACGATCAGCTGCATGCAATGATGTAACAGACAAAAGGTAAATGGGGATGATTAAAGAAAGAAAAATAGTTCGCATGACACTTTGTTTAGTTAAGATTAATGTTATATCCATTCGATGTTTCACTTTGTCATCTGCTATAATTTGGGGCCTCACTGGTGATGGTCACATCATGCACATGACCTTCCCTGACACCGGAATTTGTGATTCTGGTAAACTTTGCTTCCTGCAGTCTGGAGATGTTTTCGGCACCGCAATATCCCATTCCAGCCCTTAAGCCGCCTACCATTTGATGGATCACTTCTGATAGTGTTCCTTTGTATGGAACGCGTCCGGCTATGCCTTCCGGAACAAGTTTTTTAATATCGTCTTCCACATCCTGAAAATAGCGGTCTTTCGACCCCTGCTGCATGGCTTCGATGCTACCCATCCCACGATAGGTCTTATATTTTCGCCCCTCATAGATGACAGTTTCTCCCGGGGATTCTTCCACTCCTGCAAACATAGATCCTGCCATAATGGATGATGCCCCGGCCGCTATGGCCTTTACGATATCTCCGGTATAACGAATGCCACCATCTGCTATTACCGGAATACCGGAATCCTTAAGCATGCTGGCCACATCATAGACGGCAGTAAGCTGGGGCACACCCACACCTGCTACAATGCGCGTTGTGCAAATACTTCCCGGGCCAATACCTACTTTTACACCATCCACACCGGCCTTCATGAGATCACCTGCTGCCTCGGCCGTTGCAATGTTACCAGCCACAATATCAAGATCCGGAAAAGCTGCCTTGATTGCTTTCACCATTTCCAACACGCCCCGGCTATGGCCATGTGCAGTGTCTACAACCACAGCATCGACCCCTTCCTTAACCAAAGCCTGCACCCTTTGCATCGTATCCGGGGTTATACCCACCGCAGCAGCTACCCTGAGCCTGCCGCGCTCGTCTTTGCAGGCATTTGGACGCTCCTTGATTTTGATGATATCTCGATAGGTGATTAAGCCCACCAGATGATAATCGTCATCCACAACAGGTAATTTTTCAATCTTATGTTCCTGTAGTATTTCTTCAGCATCCTCAAAGTCAATAAATTCACGTGTGGTGATAAGATTGTCACGGGTCATTACATGTTCCACAGGCCGATTATGGTCTTTTTCAAAACGAAGATCGCGATTGGTCACAATGCCTACCAACCTGTTGGAATCGCTGACCACCGGAATACCCCCAATATTATTCTCCCTCATGATCTCAAGTGCATCACTGATCAAAGCATCTTCATGAAGGGTGATCGGATCAATAATCATCCCATTCTCGGAGCGCTTTACCTTTCTTACCTTCAATGCCTGATCTGCTATGCTCATATTTTTGTGCAGCACCCCAATCCCGCCTTCCTGGGCAAGGGCAATGGCCATCCTGGATTCAGTGACTGTATCCATGGCAGCCGAAACCACAGGGATCTTCAACTGAATGTTGCGTGAAAACCATGTGCGTGTATCCACGTTGCGCGGCAATACCTCAGAATATGCCGGGACCAGCAGCACATCATCATAGGTAAGCGCTTCGCCGGTAAATTTTTCCTGGTAAGAATACATGGCTTGGTGGGTTAATTTAATCTGCGAAAGTAGGAAAAATATACCAAAAATTTTTGTTAAAAAACCAAAAGCCTGTTGGGGATTTTATATGCCGTATCTTTTGCAGTCAGAAGTGTTGGAAGAGATTGGCCTGGTGTGAGGAGCCCCCGGGTTATTTTAGTCTTGGGTTCTTCCTGCTGCAAAACCCTTTGCCACGGGAAACAATAGCATTGTTATGCCAGTTGCCGGGTTCAAGGATGTGGTGTCTGATCTTCATATTATGTGCTGTTTTGTGGAATCAGCCAAGACTTACCATCATAAAAAATCAGGATAACGGGTTCAGGTGTTTGCAGATACGGTTCAGGGTATCTCTATGGAAGGTTCGATAATGGGTTAATGGGAACGTCCGGCGATCACTTCCATCATGTCTTCTTCACGCAGGTAGTGTGAGGCGCACTCTATAATATCATCTGCAGTGATTGTTTTAAGTGTATCCAGGTATTCATCATAATGTGAATGGTCGAGTCCAAAGACTTGTAGCTCTTTAAACCGCTCGCTCTGGGCGAGTGGCCCATCAAAAGACCTCAGAAAGCTTCCAGACAAATAGCTTTTCAGGGAATTGAGCTCTTCTTCACCGGCCGGAAGTGTTTGAAGGTTTTTCAGTTCTTTGTATATCTCTTCCAAAGCAGCGTTGGTAACCTTGGAGCCTGCCTGGGTGGCAATAAAGAAATAGCCGCCTCTAACCAGGGAAATCAGACTGGAGTTGATACCGTAAGTATACCCTTTGTCCTGCCGCAGATTCTGCATCAATCGCGAACCAAAATACCCTCCCAACAGGGCATTGGTAATTTTCAGACGGTGATATGCCGGATGGGTGCGGTTAAAAAGCTGCTTTCCCACACGGATGGCTGACTGCAAAGCATCCGGAACTTCCAGATGAACCTTTCTGCGGCCTGAGCTCAACCCCGGCGCATCCATCTTTGTTCTGGGTTTTTTGCGCCTTGCTTCAATATGACCAAAAGCACGATCAAGCAGGGTTTCCATATCTTGAGGTATTTGTCCGGAAACCAGGAAAAATGCGTTGCCTGCATGTATGTGCTCACGATGAAACGCTTGCAGGTCGTCGGGGCCTAAAGCGTCGAAATCATCAGATTTTACCCGGTAGCCGTAAGGATGCTGCTCACCGTAGATCAGCTCCCCAAAATATGTTCTTGCCAGGTGTTGCACTTTTTTTTGGTTGATGAGATGGATCTGTTTTTGATTTGTTAAAAACGTTCGTACCTCTTCAGCAGGAAATATCGGATAACCAATGATGTCGCTAAAAACATCAAGGGCAGGCACGAGGTACTTGTTCATCACATACATGGAGATGGAAGAGATGTCTTTTTGCGGGTCTGCTGAAACGTGGGCGCTATAAAAGTCGAGCTGTTCATTGATCTCCTCCCTGGAACGGCTTTCCGTACCAGCACGCAGCAAGCGCATCACCGAAAAAGCCTCCAGCGGTTTGCACTGGTCATGACTGCCAGACAAAAACACCAACTCGATCTTAACAAATTCTTCAGACCCCCCTTCAAGAAAATAAACAGGCAAACCATTGGCAAGCCTTGCTGTTTTGGGTTGGATATAAGGTATATCAAACTGTACTGAAGTTTTTGGGGCTCGTTTTCGTTTGGGCATCTTATCTGGATTATTCATGGGACTGCATTCACTGAATATAAGTTTATTTACCAGGTCACCTGGCCTTATTTGTCTAGACGGAAAACCCTGATCAGGTAATCATTTCCTTGTTATTGTATGACCAAGCCTGGGTCACTGATTAAATGGTTAAGCGCTTGTGTCGTAAGGGCGAAGCCAACCTTCGCATGTAACTGGTTTTATGTGTTTAAATTTTCGTAACTAATTGTTTTTTTGTTCTTTGTGGCATCGTTTTAAGTTTACCCGGGGCGGTTGCCACTGGGCTGAATTAAATTTTGCCCTTTCAGGGCGTTTCGCTGACAGGAATCAACAATCATTTCCCTGTGTGTCAATTATTTGGCAAGGAGGTTTCATGTTAACGCTATTTTATCCGGGTCAAGTCTTATTCTTTTTCCTCGTCTCTGCGATTTAACCGACACAGTAGCATTAGCGCGACACTGTGTGCCGAAGGTAATGAAGGATTGAGGCGTTCGTTCTTTTAAATACATCTGATGCAATACGCTGAATATCATCTGGTTTTACCTGCGCATAGGCTTCTGTTTGCCGGTTGTACAAATCGGCATCACCTTGCAACTCGTAATAAGCCAAATTCATTGCACGGGCAAGTAAATTGCTTTCAGAAAAAGTCTTTGTGGCTTCCACCCTGTTTTTTACCTTTTGCAGCTCGCGATCTGACACTTTATTTGCGACCAGGTCCTGTGTTTCTTTCCATAGCATGTCTTCTGCCTGATTCATGTCGACTCCGTGATTCGGTTTTCCTGTGATTACGAAGAGTCCCGGATCAAGGTTACCTGTGATATAGGCGTTAAGTTCGCTGAATATCTTCTGGTCGTGTACCAGCCGTGCTGGCATGCGGGCCGATTCACCGTTTGCCAGGATATCACTCAGCAAATCCGTTGCATAAAAATCAGGATGTGTCCTGCCGCAGGTATGAAAGACGATGTAAAGCTGGTTTTGTGGAACATCCCTGTGCACGGTTGTTCGCTTTTCCTGTTGCTGTGGTGGCTCATTAGGCAGTTGGCGGCGATTAGATTTGCCAGCCGGGATGTCACCAAACCATTTTTCAGCCAAGGCATATACCTGCTCTGGTTCCACATTACCGGCCACCGTCAGCAGTGCGTTTGCGGGATGATAAAACTTCGCAAAAAACGCTTTGACATCTTGCAGCGTAGCCTCCCGAATATGATCGATGCTTTTGCCAATAGTCGCCCATCGGTAAGGATGAGTGGTATAAGCCAGGGGGCGCATCAGCAGCCAGGCATCACCATAAGGCTGGTTCAGATAAGACTGCCGGTATTCCTCCACCACCACGTTCTTCTGGGTTTCCAGTTTTTGTTCTGAAAAGTCAAGACCATACATCCGGTCGGATTCCAGCCACAATGCAGTTTCCAGATTGCGTGCAGGTAAACTCTGATAATAGTTGGTGATGTCGTTGGTCGTAAAGGCATTGTTCTCGCCCCCGGCGTGCTGTAGCTCGTAATCAAAACGTGGCACATTGACGGAGCCCTCAAACATCAGATGCTCAAAAAGATGAGCGAATCCAGTCTTTTCAGGGTCTTCATCCCTGGCACCAACATCATACAACACATTCACAGCGGCCATGGGTGTAGTTTCATCCCGGTGCACCAACACCCGCAAACCGTTTGCTAATATTTGCCTTTCAAATGTGATCATGCAATATTATTTTTGTCTCATCCTGCATAGGATCATGTGAGCAAATCCATCCGGGCTATAATATGCCACGCTGAACATCGATTGATAAAGCGCTGCCTGATGAATCCCATATGCTTCTTTTAACCTTCTGTATTTCAGCTCTATAAAGCCCGTTACGCTGGATCGGTTTTTAGTACAGGCTGGCAGATAGCTGGCTAAACCGTATAATTAAAACGTTTTCAAGGCACAACTGTTTAAAGATGAAGTAATGAAACCTCCTTGCCAAAGAATTGACAAACAAAGAAATGATCACCAATTGGAGGTTTGGCTTCGCCGAGCTTGCAAAGTACTCGGTTCATGTGACCGATTTAATCAAATTATAAACACATAAATACTACATCCAAAAGGATTTACTAACCGTGGAATGCTTATCTGTCGTAGGCTTCATGTAACCAGAGGGATCAAGTAATCTGCAAAGATCCTATCCGGATATTACCGCCATTCAAATATATCATATTTGTCCCGTGGCCGGCGATGATCAAGCCACTCAAAATCGCGTAGTTTGCGGTCTTCCTCAGGCAGATCATTTGGCGGAAACAAGGTAGCTTCGGGTTGCCTGACAAACTGGATACCAGTAACCTCAGTGCCATCAAGGAAAATGACGATATTGGAAGACATGGCCTTATTGATTCCGGCGAGGGAGCCATCGCTTTCCCTGACAAAGAATATCGTTTCTCCGTTGCCATCCACATCCACCCGCCAAAGGGCATTGTCGCGGAAGTGCCCCTTCATGGACCTGCCACGCATCTGGTTGTATCCGAGGGTATCTTCTTCTGAGATGATAAAGGCTGCATCATGAAGGCCGACCCACTGTACTTCATCTTCTGTGGTTTTAACCTCAATACGCTCGGCAGTCAACTGATACATGTCTGACCACAAAACTGGTTGATGGTACATGTAGATGGTAGAATCGGCCATATGATATACTATGCTGTCACTTAATCCCTGCAAGTCTCTGCGATAAAAACGTGCCTGGTTATAAGCAAAAACCTGTCGTTCGTCATGCTCTTCAATATAAATAGATTTCAGGGTATCGGCATGCAGAAAAAGGCTGTCTTCGTCGGCAATCATTGTGAGCATGGCTTCTTGTGTAACTACAGATAAGCCTTCGTGTTCGTAATGCTCGGCAAAATGTCCTGTAATAAGCACGTTTTCAATGCTGTCGCGGATCATGACGTGGTTGATGGCTTTGCCATAGCCCCTGTTTCTGTCGTAAAACACGGAATCGCCGGTCATGGATTGTTCTTTGTTTGTAAAAAACGCATCCTTGCTGAACCGGGCAATGTCATTGCGGGTATCGTACCATCCATTCCTGCAGAATATGGTGTTTTCTTCACTGACGATGGTGGTGGGTCCGAAAAAGTAGGTGATCTCGGTTTTCGTGTTATACATCATGGTATCGGTATGCATGATGTAATCCGGGTTGATCAGCACCACTTCATCCTTAAAGAAAAACTCTTTGTCGTCGGCATAATAGAATCCCCAGAGGCTGAAAAGCTCATTTTCCTGGTCCACGATGCGGCCACCGTCGAAGTAATTAGCCGTATTCAGGTCCAGGTCGTATTCAAGATACTCTGTATAGAGTGTCATACCTGGTTCCACCATGCGCACGTTGCCAGTCATTTCCACCCAACGTCGGTTTCCATCATAAAATAGCTCATCACCATAAATGGTTACAGAATCACTCACTTCGATGATAATATTGCTGAAGGCGCGCAGGCTGTTGTCCTGCGAATAGAGGTAAGCACTGTCACAGTACATTTTGGTGTCCTCGTGGGTAAAGACCACATCATCAATCAATCGTCTGACATCTTCGCCGATGCGCCGGTCAAATTCAATCATGCCCGCTTCCCAGTCTATCGGTGTACGTTCGTCACCGGCATACAATGAAACGCTCATTACAAGCAACGCAAAAAGGCAATTGATTCTACTCACGACATCGTGGGTTTATTCTGCAAAGGTAAACATGTTTTTCGTGGTTTTATTGCCACATACATGTTTACCCTTGCCTGCTCCTTTGCAGCATATCATCGCTGCAACCCTGATTTAGGTCACGCTGGCCAGCCAGGTGCTTACCTGTACCATGCCTGTGAGTAAATTATGACCATAGCACCAAAGACGTTCAGAATAAGACACGTCCGGCGAAAATCGTTACGTGCCAGATCAGTAATTCGGGTATTTTTCGCGGAAATTGACCCAGTAATCTTTGATTGTTGACTTGATTTCCTTATGCAGCAGCAGGATACCTACCAGGTTGGGGATGGCCATAAGGGCAATGGTGATATAGGATATGGCCCAGATGATGGTAGTATCCGTGAATGATGCCAGGAAGAAGGCCAGCACGTAAACCATTCTGTAGTGGAACACATATTTTGTGCCGAACAGGTAGGTAACCGACCGGTCTCCATAGTAGGACCATGCAATTGCCGTCGAGAAGGCAAAAAGCAGCAATCCGATCGAGACAATGTACTGTCCGAAATCACCCATGAAGCTGCGGGTATAGGCTTCGGCAGTCATTGGTGCACTATGGATCAAAGACTTGCCGCGGAAGGACACCCGTTCACTTTCCGCAGCCAATCTTCCGTTGGCTATAAGGATTTCTCCTGTAAATGGTTCACCTTCAAGTGTCACGGTGACGTTTTTTGCCACGGAGCGTGCATGGAGAATGCTGATCTCCTGGTTGACTTTCTCCGTAATCACGCCATTGTCAACATGGAGGTTCCCTGTATAGCGCAATACATTGGCCCTGCCGTCATAAAAATGGAACAGCCGTTCCACATCCTCTTCATCCTCTGCATCATAATAATCCGCCAGGATGATCATGTCAGCACGTTGAAAATCGTTTTCCACCCTGTCCTTCCAGACTCCTGATGAAAGCAGCACCAGTCCGGTAAGGGTACAGATAACCACGGTGTCGATAAATGGCTCCAGGAGGGCAACGATTCCTTCTGACACGGGCTCATCGGCCCTTGCCGCTGAGTGCGCGATGGGTGCGGAACCCTGGCCCGCTTCGTTGGAAAAGAGGCCCCGGTTTACGCCACGGTTGAAGGCATAGATGATGGAGGCCCCGAGAAAGCCCCCAGTTGCCGCGGTGCCTGTAAACACATCGGTAAAGATGGAAACAAATGAGGGGATGATGTTATCGTAATTGTATGCCAACACCAGGATGGCACCCAGGATATAGATCACGGCCATGGTAGGCACCAGCCGCGAAGTCACCTGCGCAATCCGTTTGATCCCTCCAAGGATGACCATGGCAAGCAGCACGGCCAATATGGCACCTACCAGGATTGGGGGAATACCAAAAGTAGCCTGCATTGCACCGGAAATGCTGTTGATCTGAGGCATGTTGCCTGTTCCAATGGTAGATATAATAGTGGCTACAGCAAAAAAAGCACCGAGCCACTTACCGGTTTGAAGTACTTTATTGTTTTTAAGCTTGATGTTAAGCCGCTTTTTCATATAGTACATCGGGCCACCGGCAATTTTCCCTTCGTTGTCGATCTCCCTGTACTTGTGGGCAATGGTTACCTCTGCAAACTTTGTGGTCATCCCCAGCATACCGGTGACCAGCATCCAGAAAAGTGCTGCAGGGCCACCCAGGTGAAGCGCGAGGGCCACACCCGCAATGTTACCGGTACCTACGGTTCCTGATAAAGCGGTGGTCAATGCCTGGAAATGGCTGGTATCACCCACATCCGTGGCCTTGTCATATTTTCCGGTAACTACCCTTAATGCATGCCTGAAATACCGGATCTGGGGAAAACCAAGATATAAAGTGAAGAACAGTCCGGTAAATAATAACAGGTATACAAACCAGGGGCCACCACCAATGTAGCCGTCAAGCATGACTAAAAAATCGTGCACCTTGTCCATGTTGTTTTTTGGGTTTTTCGATTGATAATAATTAGTTCTTTGTAATTGTTATTCTCAAGTCATGGCTGAATACCCCAAAGCCTCTTTTTATGGCAAATAAAAACTTCATCATTCCATGGGGTTATATCCGGATCAGCCCAATGGCATTCAGGAAGATGATGGCAATGGCAATGGGCGCGATGAAACGCACAATGAACATGAATACTGCATACACCCGAATGCGGATTGCCCGGAATTTGGCGCGATCTTCTTCTGTACGCTCATCCTTGGTGTACCAACCGATCATGAAAACTACCAGCTTCAGTACACCCATGTTGGTGAGTTCGTCCCTCACGGCCTGCTGTTTCATGTACCATCCCACAAAAACGACAATAAGCAGCCCGCCCAGAGGCAGAAGCACATTGGAAGCTGTAAAGTCCAGCAAGTCAAAGATGTTCCGGTCGCCGATGCCAACCCCTTCAAAGGTGCTCCAGGAGAGGGTGCAGAACATCCCGACAAAGGCGGATGCGATCACGGTGATCAGCGTTGCACCCTTTCTTTTGATGTGCATCTCTTCTGATAAAAAGGCCACCACAACCTCCATGATGGAAATGGATGAGGTAAGTGCGGCAATCGCCAGCAATACAAAGAATGCCACGGCGACCAGGTAGCCTCCGGGCATTGCCTGGAATACGTTGGGCAGCACCATGAATATCAGGCCGGGTCCGCCTTCCTCGGGCTGCATGCCCAGGGCAAACATGGCCGGGAATATGGCCACGCCTGCGAGTACGGCAATCAATACATCGGCAATAGATACCTGGAAGGAAGTGGCCGACAGGTTCGTCCTATCCGGAAAATAAGAAGCATAAGTGATCAGGGCTCCCATACCAATACTGAGCGAGAAAAATGCCTGTCCGAGTGCACCAAGAATCACTGCAGCATTGATTTTTGAAAAATCCGGGTTAAACAGAAAGTACAGGCCACCCATTGATCCTGGCAGGGTAATGGCTCTTACCGACAAACTAATCAGCAGTAATACCAGGAAAGGCATCAGGATCTTGGAATACTTTTCTATTCCCTTCTTAACACCTGACAGCACAATCACGGCGGTCAGGATAATGAAGATCATCTGCCACATTAAAGGGAATCCGCCGGAAGTCTGGAAAGATTCGAAGACGCTGGTTACCTCCAGCGCACCAAGGCCCTTGAAGCTATTGGTAACCGAAAGATAAACATAGTGCAGCGTCCAACCAGCAATGGTGCTATAGAATGCCAGAATGACAAAAGCAGCCACAATACCAATTATGCCGACCAAAGGCCACCATGTGCCCGGTGCAATCTTCCTGAAAGCGCCAAAAGCGTTCCGTTTGGCCTTTCGCCCAATGACAAATTCAGAGAGCATCACCGGGATGCCGAGCATAAGTACAAAAGCAAGATATATCAGCAAAAAAGCGCCCCCCCCGCTTTCTCCAAGCACATAAGGGAAACGCCAGATATTGCCCAATCCGATAGCGGAACCAGCCGCAGCACATACGATGCCAAAACGACTCGTGAAGCCGTCACGGCCTTCAGATCCTATAGCCATAAGTAAATCATGTTGTTTTCGTTCATGAATGACATATCAGGTCCTCTTAAGAAAAGCCAAAAATATAAAATAATGGTTAAAGCGCAACAACAGAAGCTTATTTTCCCGCAACAAAATTTTAACATACAAAATGTTTTTTATTTGTATTTTTTGTACTTTTATATAAATTATTATCTATTATATATGTACACTAATCCGATCAAAGACTGGTTTTACTTTACCCGGCAACAACGATATGGTATTATCCTGTTGGTGGTCCTAATCATTGTCGTACCCTTAACAGGAAGAATGGCAACTGCATTGCGCAGGCACCAGGGTTTGGATGAAGATAGTTTCCAAAGCATGGTGTTGGCATACCGAGACCACCTGGCTAACCTGGAAAAAATGGCTGCGGCGCTGGAAG
>PWNO01000275.1 GCA_003557765.1 Bacteroidales bacterium | reverse complement strand
GACTGCGTTTGTTGTGGGATGCAACCAAACCGGATACCCGTTGGAATGATCCTGAAAATGAGCTGATCATTGCACCTGGACCCGTTGCCGGAATCACGCAGTATTCAGGTGCTGGCAAATCGCTCCTGGTGTCCATTTCACCACAAACCGATTCGGTAATGGATTCCAACGTAGGTGGTTTCTTTGGCCCGTTTCTTAAGTTTTCCGGATATGATGCACTGGAGCTTCAGGGCAAGGCGGAGAAAGATGTCATCATTTACATTGATGGAAAGGATGAAAAGATCGAAATCTTCGAAGACCCTGGCCTTAGCGTCGACAGCCACATTCTCGTAGAGGAGCTTACCGAAATGTTTGCCCAGGATGAAAACGATTACAAAAACATTGGGATCGTGTCAACCGGAGCAGCTGCAGAAACCTCACTGATCGGTATGATCAATTTTACTTTTTATGATGTGAAGCGTAAAAAGATCCGCCTGAAGCAGGCTGGTCGCGGCGGACTTGGAACCGTAATGCGCGACAAAAAAATCAAAGCCATCGTGTCACGCATTGAAGGGGTGAAAGGAAACCTCAACAACGTGGCCGACATGGAAAAGATACGCGAGAGAGGCAAACGCTTCAACCGCGAAATGCGCGAACTCGATGACCATCAGTGCCAGATGCGAAAAAAAGGAACGGCAAACATCGTGAATGTGATGCAGGATTATGACCTGCTACCGGTTCATAACTTCAAGTATGGCAGTCATGATGATGGTGACAAGATCCATTCTGATATTTTCCGCGACAAATACTTTACCCAGGGCGTTTTTGACGGTTGCTGGATCGGTTGTAACATGTCGTGTGCCAAAGGTGTTGACGATTTCGCACTCAAAACAGGACCTTACAAAGGACAAAAAGTGATTGTCGACGGTCCTGAATATGAAAATGCTGCCGGACTTGGCGCCAACCTTGGCATATTCAACCCGGAATATATCATCGAAGCAAACTTCTATTGCGACACATACGGCATTTGTACCATCACCTGGGGTACCATCGTTGCCTTCATCATGGAGTGCTATGAAAATGGCATCCTGAATAAGGAGCGCACCGGTGGCCTGGACCTGAATTTTGGCAGCGAGGAGGATTCTCTGGAACTCCTGCATCAGCTTGCCCGCGGTGAAGGTTTTGGCCTTACTGCCGGTCTTGGCGTCAGAAAAATGAAGGAAATGTTTGCTGAAAAAGGCTGGGGAGATCCCAAATTCTTGCAGGACATAGGAATGGAGAACAAAGGACTTGAGTATTCACAGTATGTTTCCAAGGAGTCTCTCGCCCAGCAGGGTGGCTATGCAATGACCAACAAAGGCCCGCAGCACGACGAAGCCTGGCTGATCTTCATGGATATGGTGAACAATCAGCTTCCAAGCTTTAAAGACAAGGCGGACGCCCTACATTACATGCCGATGTTCCGCACCTGGTTCGGACTTCAGGGGCTCTGTAAACTCTGCTGGAACGATGTTGTTCCTGAAAGCAATGCGGAAGCAGATGAACCGCATAAAATTCCTGAGCATGTGGATAATTACGTTGCTATCTATGAAGGAGTAACCGGAAAACCCTTTGACAAGGAGGAATTGATCCGTCAGAGTGAGCGTGTTTATAATTTCCAGCGCGTTTTCAACCTGCGTCGTGGTTACGGAAAGCGGATCCATGACGCCCAGCCGTACAGGGCTGCCGGTCCGGTTACTGTGGAAGAATATGAATCGCGTGCTGAACGCTATGACAAGCAGCTTAAAGAAGATGTAGGTTTTGATCCTGAAGGAAAGTCTACCGAGGAAAAAATGGCCGTATTGCGCAAATATCGTGAAGATCGTTATGAGCAACTAACAGACGCCGTTTACAAGAGACGCGGATGGACCATGGATGGTGTACCTACCATTGAGCACCTGAAAGACCTGGGAATGGACCTGCCTGAAGTGATTGAAGTGGTTCAGCAGCATCTGAACTAATAATCCTGCTATTACTACCATTATCAGAAAAGGCTTCCCTGACTCTGTAGTCGGGGAAGCCTTTTTTTAAGTGTGGGTTTAAATGTTGATTTTAGTTTTTTTAAAATACTGCTTCCCATATTTTTCATACTTTTGCTGATTAAATTAAAACACAACTTGATATGCATCCCGATCCGGATAAATTTACTGTAGAAGGATTAACATACGATGATGTATTGTTGATTCCCGCCTATTCTGAAGTGCTCCCGCGTCAGGTAGACATCTCTACGTTCTTTTCTCGCAGCATACGGTTGAATATTCCTGTTGTTTCGGCCGCCATGGATACTGTAACCGAGTCACGTATGGCGATTTCGATGGCACAGGAAGGGGGGATTGGCGTGTTGCACAAAAACATGGCCATTGCAGACCAGGCACTGAAGGTGCGAAAGGTAAAACGTTCAGAAAATGGGATGATCATCGATCCGGTTACGCTGCACGAAGATGCGCTTATTGGTGATGCGCTGAAACTCATGGATGAGAATAAAATTGGAGGTATTCCTGTTGTCAATGAATCAAACAGGTTAGTTGGCATTGTAACGAACAGGGATTTGCGCTTCGAAAAAGACTTAAACAAGCCCGTTCGCGAGGTGATGACATCAGAAAACCTGATCACTACAAAAGAATTTGTCGATTTTGAAGTGGCTGAAGGTATTCTCCAGGAACACAAGATCGAAAAACTTCCAGTAGTGGATGATACATACCGGTTGGTGGGTCTTATCACTTATCGCGACATCATTAAAATAAAGGAAAGACCCAATGCCTGCAAAGACAAGCGTGGACGTTTACGTGTGGCAGCAGCTGTTGGGATTACGCCAGATACCATCGAAAGGGTAGATGCTTTGGTTGCCGAGGATGTGGATGCCGTTGTGGTGGATACAGCTCACGGACACACCCGTGGCGTGTTACAAATGATTGCTGACATCAAAAAAAAATATCCCGATCTTGATGTAGTTGCCGGCAATGTAGCCACTTCGGTTGCTGCAAAAGATCTGATTAAGGCCGGAGTGGATGGCGTTAAGGTGGGCATTGGCCCAGGAAGTATTTGCACAACACGAATTGTTGCAGGTGTAGGTGTACCACAGCTTACGGCCGTTTATGATGTTGCAGTTGCACTTGAAGGAAGTGGAATCCCTGTAATTGCTGATGGTGGCATAAGATATACCGGCGATATTGTAAAGGCAATTGCTGCTGGTGCTTCGTCTGTTATGGCCGGATCATTGTTTGCAGGCGTTGAAGAATCGCCCGGCGAAACCATTATTTACGAAGGAAGAAAATATAAGACCTATCGGGGAATGGGCTCCGTTGAAGCCATGCAGCAAGGATCCAAAGACCGCTACTTCCAGGATGTTGAGGATGATATTAAAAAGCTGGTACCTGAAGGAATTGTAGGAAGGGTTCCATATAAAGGAACTTTGTCTGAAGTGATACATCAAATGACCGGAGGATTGCGGGCAGGAATGGGCTATTGCGGTGCAGCAAATATTGCTGGATTGCAAAAGGCCCGCTTTATCAGAATTACAAATGCCGGCTACAGGGAAAGCCATGTGCATGATGTGACAATAACCAAGGAGGCACCTAATTACAGCCGTTGATATTTATTTTATTCTCCATAAAAAGTTCTAATTTTGAATGCGATTGCAAATACAAACTGAAAATCTATGAAGAAACACACTTTTAAAGCTCTTTTGCTTCTGGGTTTAATTGCTTTTACAATTCATGGCGTGGTGACTGGAAACAACCCGGATGATCGTGTATTAATAAGGATCGCAGATCAGGAGATCAGCCTTTCCGAGTTTGAACAGATCTACCGGAAAAGCAACCTTGAATCAGTTGTTGCAGAGCCCAAATCGGTTGAAGAATACCTGGAAATGTATATCGATTTTCGCCTCAAAGTACTTGCCGCAATGGAAGCAGGACTTGATACCAACCCAGGCTTCATTACTGAGCTGGCAGGGTATCGCCAGCAACTTGCACAGCAGTATCTTGTTGATCACGAGGTTACAGACCGGCTTCTGGAAGAGGCTTATGAGCGGTCAAAGTATGATGTGGGGGCCTCCCATATCTTGTTGAGGGTGAATGAGCATGCGCCGCCTGCTGATACCATGGAGGTTTACAACCAAATCATCGAAATCAGAAATAGAGCAGTGGCCGGTGAATCTTTCTCTGATTTGGCTGTAAAATATTCCGATGACCCCTCTGCAAAAGGACAGGAAGCTACGCAAAATCAACCTGCCAGAAGAGGCAACTCAGGGGAACTGCCTTTTTTTACTGTCTTTAATATGCTATATCCGTTTGAAACAGCTGCTTTTAACACCCCTGTAGGTGAAATCTCTATGCCGGTTAGGACTAGCTTTGGCTATCATCTGGTTAAAGTTCACG
>PWNO01000154.1 GCA_003557765.1 Bacteroidales bacterium | reverse complement strand
ACGTTCATCATAGAAAACCCTGACCTGCAAAAGATCGCAGAGAATGCATCTGATCATAAGGCGTTTGCTGAAAGGGTGCGTGCCATGGTGATGACCTACATGGAAGACCATGCACATGCCTATGCATTTTACCGCTTTGAATCCAAGGGTCGTGAAGCCATGGAAGAGCTGAGCTGGCAGGACTATGCCGCCATCCGGCTACTCGACTACCTCGACCACGAGGGCACATCGTTTGAAGACCTCAACCTGCGCGGACAAGAGGTGGTCAATGAGCCGTTCAGGTTGTTATGGAAGGCTTTGAGAGAGGGCAAAGGTGAGGCCATGGCCGACTTCTTCCAGGACATGCTGGCGCTCTTTCGCCAGTTTCGCGGAAAGGCCAAAAGGACTCTGCCCTCCCGCGAACAGGTGCTGACATGGATGGCACAGCACCCCGATGGGTTGGATCCCGACATCCAGAAGATACGTGAGGAGAACAAGACCCGCATCATCAGGGTGTTGATCGACAAGATCGACGCCGGCATCATGACCAGCGTACGCTTTGCTTTTCCTGAAGGTGCCAGCATGGCGGAGAAGGAGAAGCTGATGCAGGAGTGGTGGGACAACCACCTCTTCCACCTGAAATTTGCCGTGCGCGACCCCGACACCCTCAACGACATGCTTGGTAACACCTTGGGTGATGATACGATGGCGCTGCTTCACCGGGCAAAAGACCAGGGGATCCCATTCTTTGTAAACCCCTATTACCTGTCACTGCTTAACGCCGACGCGCCAGACTTTGCTGTGGGCAAGGACCTGGCCATCCGCTACTACATCATCTATTCAAAAGAGTTGGTGGACGAGTTCGGACATATCGTGGCCTGGGAGAAAGAGGACATCGTGGAGCCCGGCAAGCCCAATGCTGCCGGGTGGATCCTTCCAACCAGCACCAACATCCACCGCCGCTATCCGGAGGTGGCCATCATGATTCCCGACACCATGGGCAGGGCCTGCGCCGGACTGTGTGCTTCCTGCCAGCGGATGTATGACTTTCAACGGGGCAACCTCAACTTTGACCTTGACAAGCTCAAGCCCAACGAAACCTGGGACGAGAAGCTGGAACGCATCATGCAATACTGGGAAGAAGATTCGATGCTTCGCGACATCCTCATCACCGGTGGCGATGCCCTGATGAGCTCCGATAAGTCGCTGGAGAAGATCCTGCAAGCAGTCTATGATATGGCCCGCCGCAAGAAGGAGAAGAACGCATCCCGCGCCGATATGGAAAAACATGCCGAAATTCTGCGCGTACGACTTGGCACCCGTTTACCCGTCTACCTGCCCCAGCGCATCACTGAAAACCTGACCCGTATCCTGGCGGATTTTAAAACCCGGGCGGCAAAGATCGGCATAAAACAATTTGTGATACAAACCCATTTCCAGTCTGCCATGGAGATCACACCTGAAGCAAAACATGGTGTTGACAGGCTCAGCTCCGCCGGGTGGACAGTTACCAATCAGCTGGTGTTCACTTCCCCGGCCAGCAGGCGGGGACATACCAACAAGCTGCGCCAGTCGCTCAACGATATCGGCGTACTGCCTTACTATACATTTTCTGTGAAGGGCTACAGGGAAAACGCCTTTAAGTTTGCCACCAATGCCCGCGCCGTGCAGGAGCAGATGGAGGAAAAGATGATCGGCGAAATCCCACAGGAACATCGCAGGGAGATTCGAAGCTTTCCCGAAAAGGCCGAGCAGATGACAGATAATATCAAGCAGCTCCGGCAAAAGGCCGACATCCCCTTCCTGGCCACCGACAGGAACGTGATCAACCTGCCTGGGGTTGGCAAGAGCATGACCTACCGTGTGATTGGCATCACGCACGACGGCCGACGCATCCTGGAGTTCGATCACGACCATACCCGAAGCCACAGCCCTGTGATTGACAAGCTCGGCAAGTTCAAGATTATCGAGTCAAAATCCATCGCCAACTACCTCGGCCAGCTTGAGTGGATGGGCGAAGACACCAGCGACTACGACAGCATCTGGGGCTATTCCGTCGGCGAAACCGAACCGCGCACCTCCATCTACGAATATCCGGAGTTTGATTACGAGCTCACCAAGGAGATCTCCAACTACGGAGGATGAGTTTAATGTGCTAATGTGACAATGTGCTAATTTGGTAATGTGGTAATGTGCTAATGAGTGTTCGTTTCCTGGTCGTTTTTTTATGATTAATTGCAGGCTTCGTGAGGGGGGACACCACGTTATTCAACCCGCATTGCATTTTACCCCGCATTGCATACGGGGCTATTCACGTTGAACCCCTTCTCGCCGGGGGCTTTCAGCTACAAACAAAGGGAAATCATCTTATACCCGAAACCCTTCATTAACACATTAACACATTAGCACATTGGCACATTGTCACATTAGCACATTATCCCCCCCTGTCCGCCATCCTACACCCCCTGTACGTTTCCGCACAGTTTCCTCCCAACCTGTTAAATAACCCAAAAAACCAACAGCGTTTCATTAGTTTTCATAACTTCGCCCTGCTCTAGCAAAACAGGGTGATTTGTTATTATTATGGCCCCGGACAGGTGACGCGGCATGGTTTTTGATAAAATAAGGCCATTGCTCTGAAAACCCCAGGGAGATTCCGGGTTTTCGCCACATGCAGGCCAGAGCCGAAACAAACAAGAAGCCATGAACACAACAGAACGTATCGTCGAAGAAGCCACGGAGCTTTTTTTCAGAAAAGGCATCCGGGCTGTTACCATGAATGATGTGTCAGAATTACTGGGCATCAGCAAACGCACCCTTTATGAACACTTTTCCAACAAGGAAGAGCTGCTGAGAATATGTATCAGCCGTCACTATCAGACCCACAAAAAGCAGATCGAGAAGCTGGAGAAAGAAGCCAGTAACCCGGTGGAGATCATGTACCGCCACTTCCGCTACCACGTGATCCGCATCAACGATTATCATCCCAACTTCTTACACGAACTGCAAAAGCTACATGCAAACATTTGGCACACGCTTGTCGCAGACCTCATCGAAGACAGGGAAAGATACACCACGGAGCTGATCGCTGAAGGCATCCGGCAGGGGTATTTCCGCGAGGACGTACACCCAGAGATTGCCGCCAAGCTTTTATTTGCCCATGTGGACCTGCTGTCGGACACAAACACCTTCCCCCTGGACCGCATTCCCCGCGCAGATCTGTTCAGGCAAATCGTTACCGGCTTTCTGAGAGGCCTTTCCACCGAAAAAGGATTCAAGGAGGTAGAGAACCTGTTTTATAATGACACGAATGAAGTATATGTGTAATATAAACCAAGCACTTTCAAATTTGGCGAAGCCAAACGCTGTGGTTAAGATTTTGACGCTCCAGGGGGTGATTGATCAATATTGCGCACTGAGGATGAATTGACTTGAGGGTTAAGGTTGCCCGAAGCGTTTTTGGCCTTTAGGGTGAAGTTTTTCCACAGTTTTCGTTTGATAATCTAACAGCATACAAGGAGACCCAAACACATAAAAACCAGCGCAAGCCCGGACTTTTTGTCCTTTTGGGGCTCCGGATATTTCTTCTTTTTGACCTTTTGAAAAAAACACACACATCATAACACAATGAATTGAAAACAATAAACACATGAAGACACACAGACCAATGTTGACGACCATGGTTTTGGCATGGCTCATGGTTTTCATGGGGAGCTCGGCTTCCTATGGGCAAAATGCCGTGGACACCCTGTTCATTGACCTGGAAGATGCCATGGCAATAGCCCGCGAACACAACCCCACGCTGGAAGTTGCCCGGCTGGACATCGAAAGTGCCGAAGTCGGCATACAGGAGGTCCGAAGCAGCTACCTGCCCTCCCTGAACGTCAGCGGTAGCTACAACCGCAACATCAAGCGACCAGTTATCTTTCTTCCCGACGACAGTCCTTTCGGGGATGGTGGCGTGATCGAGGTGGGGTCTGAAAACTCTTTTATGGGGATTCTGGCTTCAGAGATGCCCCTGGTGAACCTGGGCCTTAACCGCTCGCTGCGCGTGGCACGCATGGAGAAAGTGCTGGCTGGTGAACAGTTCCGGGGCAGCAAGCTCGAATTGGACTACAATGTACAAGTGGCTTTTTTCGATGTGTTGCTGGCCAAGGAGTCCATGCGGGTGATGCAGAAAAGCTTTGCCAATGCGACAGAAAACCTGGAGCGCACACGCCGCATGTACGAGCAGGGCACGGTGGCAGAATATGACCTGATCCGGGCCGAGGTGCAGGCAGAGAACCTTCGCCCCAACGTGATGCAGGCGGAAAACGCCTATAAGCTGGCTGTGAACTACCTGAAAGCCCTGATCGGCCTGGACGAAACACGACCCATTGCCGTGCAAGGCAGCATGTCGGATATGACGACAAACAGGCTTTCTGATTTTGATATCGGCGATGCCGACCGAAGCCTGCAACAAAACACCGACCTGGCGCAGATGAACCTGCAGCTGGACCTGGTGGGCCAGCAACGCGAGATGGCCCAGGCCAGCGGCTATCCCATGCTGGACGTTGCAGGGAACTATCAATACCAGACCGAGGCTAACCACTTTCGTTTTGGTGACTACCATTGGGTAGAAACGTTCTCTGCAGGCCTCAGGCTGACCATTACCCTGTTCAACGGCTTTGCCGTGCGCCACCAGACGAGGCAGTTGGAGATTCTTGGTCACCAGATCAGGTTGCAGAAGGAGTTCCTGGAAGATAACCTCAACATCCAGCTTGACAATATTTTGAAGACAATGATGGTGGCCATTGAGCAAACATCCAACGCCCAAAGCAACGTGCGCCTGGCCGAACGGGGCTTTGAGATTGCCAAAACACGATATGAAACCGGACAAGGCACCCTGATGGAGCTTAACGACAGCGAGGTGTCGCTTACCCAGGCCCGGTTCAACCTGCTGCAGGCCAAATATGACATCCTGCAGGCCAAAGCCGAATACGACAGGTTCATTGGAGAAAACAAACAGTTATAAACATCGCACAGAAAACATTCACATCATGAAGACTGCATTCATTTCAAAAATTCCTGCATTGCTTGCCCTCACATTCTTTTTCGGAGGGTGTGCCATTGTCGAGGAGGAAGAGACTGAAGCCCGCGAAAGCGTTCTTGTAGAGTTGCAAGAACTGGAGCTTAGCACATTGAGCAACGACATCCGTACCACAGGCACCGTGCAGGCCTGGGAGGAAGCCTATATCGGCGCTCCCGGACCATCCCGCATCGAAGAGATCCTGGTGGACGTAGGCGACACCGTAGAAAAAGACCAGCTGCTGGTGCAGATGGACCGCACCCAGTTGTTTCAGGCCATGGTGCAGCTGGACAATCTCAGAGAAGACCTACGCAGACTTGACACCCTGCTTCGCGTAGGCGCGACGACCCAGCAGCAGTACGACCAGCTGAAGACACAATATGAGGTCGCACAAAGCAACGTGGAAAACCTGGAGGAAAACACACAGATCCGGGCCAACATCCCTGGGGTGATCACCGGAAGGTTTAACAGTGACGGAGAAATCTTTACAATGTCGCCCAGCACCCCGGAGGGGAGGGTGGCCATTGTATCACTCAAGCAGATCCAACCAGTGAAGATCACCATTGGCGTGTCAGAACGTTTCTTTCCCTTGGTGGCAAGAGGACAACAGGCTGCCGTAAGGTCCGATATATACCCTGACCGGATATTTTCCGGCCGGATCAGCAAGATATATCCCACCATCGACCGTGCCTCAGGCACGTTCCGCGCAGAGATCATGGTGGACAATGACGACCTGGCCCTGCGCCCCGGGATGTTCTGCCGTGTGACCCTCAACGTTGGTGAGCTGGAAGGGATGCTGGTGCCTGCTTTGGCCGTGCGCAAGCAGACGGGCTCCGACGAGCGTTTCGTCTTCGTGGTGGAAGACGACATCGCTCACAGAAGACCGGTCACCATCGGCCGCACCTTCGACGACAAGCTGGAGGTTCTCTCTGGAATCGAACCGGGAGAGCAGCTCGTGGTCACCGGCCAGCACAACCTGATGGACCAGATGAAAGTAGAAGTCTTGAATTAAAAAATGTAATCTGATGAAGATATATCGCTCTGCAGTACAAAGACCCATAACCACACTGATGGTTTTTGTGGCGCTGCTGGTCATCGGGGGTTACAGCCTTCGTAACCTGCCTGTCGACCTGTATCCTGAGATAGAGCCGCCCATTATCAGTGTGTTTACCGTATACCAGGGAGCCAGTGCCTCTGACATTGAAACCAATGTGACCCGGCCGTTGGAGGACAACCTCAGCATGATCACCGACCTCAGGGAGATCTCCTCGGTGTCGCGCGATGACGTGTCGACCATCCTGATGGAGTTCGAATACGAGACGAACCTTGATGAGGCCACCAACGAGATCCGCGACGTGATCGACCGGATCACGAGAATCCTGCCGGAAGACATCGAACAGCCTACCATCTTCAAGTTCAGCACCGCGATGATTCCGGTGATGGTGATGGCTGCCACAGCGGAAGAAAGCTACCCCGCACTGGCCAGGATTATCGACGACGAGGTGGTTAATCCATTGAGCCGGATTGAGGGGGTAGGCACAGTGGTTGTGGCTGGCGAGCCGATACGGGAGATCCAGATCAACGTGGACCCCGAAAAGTTGGACGCTTTCAACATGACAGTCGAACAGGTCGGCAGCGCCCTGGCCTCAGAAAACATCAACCTGCCATCCGGCAACATCAAGATGGGCCAGATCGACTACCCCTTGCGTTTCGTAGGCGAGTTTGAAGAGAGCCGACATATGCGCAGCATGGTAGTCGGCACTTTCGATGGTCACCCAGTCTACCTGGAAGATGTAGCCGAGGTCAAGGACACCCTGCGCGAACAAACGGTATCAGAAAGACTGAATAAGGAGAAAAGTCTTAGGCTGATCGTACAGCGCCAGTCGGGAGCCAACACCGTACAGATTGCCAATGAGATCAACAAAAGAATCCCCGGGATCCAGGAAAACCTGCCGCCCGACGTGCAGCTGCTGACCATCATAGACCTCTCCGAGTTTATCACCGACTCCATCGACAACCTGGTGAGAATACTTTATTTCGCCGCTATCTTTGTCACCATTGTGGTGCTCTTTTTCATCGGGCGATGGCGGGCTACCTTCATCATCATCCTGACCATTCCCGTGTCGCTGGTGGCCGCTTTCATCTTCCTGTTCTTTACCGGAAACACCCTTAATCTTATCTCGCTTTCCAGTTTGACCATTGCGATGGGAATGGTGGTGGATGACGCGATCGTCGTGCTGGAAAACACCACCAAGCATATTGAGCGGGGCAGTTCGCCACGGGAGGCGGCCGTCTATGGCACAAATGAGGTTGGACTGGCCGTTGTGGCCTCCACGCTGACCGTCCTTGCGGTATTCTTGCCGCTGACGATGATCTCCGGACTGATGGGCTTGTTCTTCAGCCAGCTGGGCTTCATCGTGGCCATCACCGTGACGGTATCCACAGTGGCCGCCCTGACGCTGACCCCAATGCTGTCGTCGCAGTTGATGCAGGCTGGTGGCGGGAGGAGCAGCGGGTTCGGTCCACGGATAACCAATGCGATCGTTGGTGCCCTGGAGGCCATTGACAATACCTATGAGCGTATCCTTAACTTTGCTGTTCGCCGCAAGGCATTCATTATCACCGCCTCCATCCTGATCTTTGTCGGCAGCTTTGCTTTGCTGCCCTTCATCGGTACGACCTTCATGCCGGAGTCCGACCAGAACAGGATCGATGCAGACATTGAGCTTCCCATCGGCCTTCGATTGGAGGAGACGACCAAAACCGCGCATGCCATCGAAGACATCCTGGAGCAGATTCCCGAGATCGACCTTTACAGTGTCAGTGCTGGAGCCGGCATGGGTTTATTTGCCGGTGATCAGGGCAGCCATACCATAGACCTGACGATGCGGCTGGTGCCGCAAGCTGAGCGGGAACGCAATGTGTGGCAGGTGGCCGAGGAATTGCGTCAAGAGCTGAACCGCTTTCCTGAGATTGTCAACTATTCTGTAAGCACCGACGGGGGCGGAGGCATGGGCATGGGTGCTCCCGTGGCCGTAGAGATCTTCGGCGACGACTTCGACGCCACCAACACCGTGGCAGAAGAGCTTGCCCGGCGGATGGAAGGCATTGAATGCGTACGCGACATCGGCATCAGCCGTGGTGCCGAGCGCCCCGAGCTGCAGATCATCCCCGACCAGGAGAAGATGTCGGCATTCGGCCTGAATGCCAGGACAGTGGCACAAGCCATCCGCAACAGAGTGGAAGGCATGACCGCCTCGCTTTACCGCGAAGACGGCTATGAATACGATGTGGTTGTGCGGCACAAAGAAGAGTTCCGTAACAGCATCGAACACATCGAAAACATCTCGGTGCAAAACCCCATGGGCATGATGGTGCGGGTGAAGGAGTTTGCCGATGTAAAGGAATTCCACGCCCCGCCCAACATAGAAAGGAAAAACCGGGTGCGTTACCTGACGGTCTCCAGTGGTTTGCACGAACGCTCCCTTGGCGACGTCACAGCTGACATCCGCGCGCAGCTCGACGAAATGGAGTTGCCAGATGATGTCTATATCGAATTTGGCGGCCAGATCCAGGATCAGCAGGAAGCCTTTGCAGACCTTGGGCTGCTGCTTATCCTCAGCATCTTCCTGGTCTATGTGGTGATGGCAGCCCAGTTTGAGTCGTTCCGGATGCCCTTCATCATCATGCTTGCCGTGCCATTTGCCTTTACCGGGGTGCTCCTGGCACTGTTCATCACGGGAACAGAGCTTTCGGTGATTTCGATGATTGGTGGCATCATCCTGGTGGGCATCGTGGTGAAGAACTCCATTGTACTGATAGACTTCACCAACCTGATGTATGCCCGGGGAATGAGCGTGGTACAGTCAGTAGTCACTGCCGGCAAATCGCGTCTGCGACCCGTGCTGATGACCAGCCTCACCACCCTGCTGGCCATGATCCCCATGGTGCTGGCTACCGGAGAAGGTTCAGAAATCTGGGCCCCGATGGCTATTGCAGTGATTGGCGGACTCGCTTTCTCTACCCTGGTGACCCTGGTGTTTGTTCCCGTGGTTTACGCGGTGTTTGGTGCCAGGAAGGTGAAGAAGGCGCGCAGGCGGGTACATAGGCAGGTGAATGGCAGTTGATGACTTGGGGGTTGTTGGGAGGAAGAAGTAAGCAGTAAGAAGGTTAAGGTTAAGAATGAGAATGAGGCAATTTGAGGTTTGAAGTTACCCGGGGCATTTGTGTGCATTTGAGAAAACCATTTGTGTCAATTTGTGTTGTGGATAACTTAAAGCCTCCTTACCCTGGCACAAAACACCGCAAACCTGGACTTTTAGACTTTTGGGCCTTTTGACTTTTAGACATTAATAGAGAGATTATGAAAGCCATATTTATTGTATACAACCAGGCGCTGACCGAACGTGTGGCGGAGTTGCTGGACAAAACCAGTGCCCGCGGGTTTACACAGTGGGAAGACGTGATGGGGCGTGGCACCAATACCGGAGAGCCCCACATGGGCACCCACACCTGGCCGGCAATGAACACTGCCATCCTCTCGGTAGTGGATGACGAAAAAGCGAATAAGCTGCTCGCCGGGGTAAAGGCTATTGAAGAAAAAGCCAGCCAGCAGGGAATCAGGGCCTTTCAGTGGCCTGTCGAAGAGATGGTCTGAATGACCAGCTTCTAAATACGCCCTGCCAAAAGCCTTTTTTTTATACCTTTGCACCTTCTTAACCAAGGTGTCGCATGCATGCCCTGGCGTCGTTTAAGTCGCTTAGACCTTTTCGCCACGTAAAAAGGTGCGGGCATGGGCTTAGCCATGCAAATATTTGTTTTGAGAAGTTGGGAGAAGGGCCGGGGAGCCGGATCGGCTAAAGCCGCATAGACATGACACCGGGCAGATCAATTGGTAAAAAAACAGCTGATGGCCAGGCAAGTAAATGAGTGGCTGGTAATTGTAAATCCCAATGCCGGCATTGGAAAGGTAAGCAGAGACTGGGGAAAGATCTCCCGGCTGCTTGACAAACATGGCTTTGATTATAAGGCAGCGTTTACCGAAGGCCCCCGGCATGCCATCACCCTGGTAGCTGAAAACATCCGGTCAGGACATCAAAAGTTCATAGCCGTAGGGGGCGACGGAACCATGAACGAGGTGGTCAACGGCATCTTTTCCCAAAATATCATTCCCACCACAAGCGTCACGGCAGGCATGATCCCGGTCGGCACCGGCAATGACTGGGTGCGGACGTGGGGCATTCCAACGGATTACGAGCAAGCCATTCAACTGCTCCGGAAGGAGTATACGATGCTGCAGGATGCCGGTATCGTGAGTTATTACAACAGCAAACGGCAAGGCACCCGGTATTTTGTCAACATGGCCGGAGTGGGTTTTGACGGCTTGGTGGCACAGAAAACCAATGCCGACAAGCGCAGGGGTAAAGGGAACCCCCTCTTATACTTCAAACATCTGCTCGGGTCGCTCTTCTCTTATAAATCGTGCAGTACCACTGTCCGGGTGGACGGCAAGGAGGTGAAAGACCTCTATTTCAGCATTGGCATAGGAATCGGACAATACAACGGAGGCGGAATGAAACAAGCTCCTGATGCCATTCCGAACGACGGACTCTTTGACCTTACCCTGATCAAGGACCTCAGCAAGTGGTCGGTCGTGTCAAACGTACGCCGCCTCTATGATGGCACCATCAAACAATACCACAAGGTCGAAACCATGATGGGGAAAAAGATCAGCGTACATTGCAAGACACCCATCTTGCTTGAAGCCGACGGGGAGTCCCTCGGACACTCGCCCTTTACCTTCGACATCATCCCACAAAGCGTGCAGGTAGTGGTTAATGAGCACAAGTGGGGCAGCATGAACAAGACGAAGCCCCTGACCGTTTAACGAGATCAAACTGCATCTTAACAAAAAGAAAGCGCCATGGGGAGGTTTTGACACACTGGGTAATGGGTGTTGGGCACTGGGCGCTGAAAGTTTTGAATTGGAATGTGGCGGGTTGTCGCCAAAAGCCAACGACCCTTTTTGACATCGTGAATACAGATTCAGAATGCCACAACACGCTGAAAATCACAAACAAAAAACGCAAACACCAGAAACAAAATAACATATGAGCAAAGGCGAAGACACGTTCAAAAAAATCATTGCACATTGTAAAGAATACGGCTTTATATTCCAGTCGAGCGAGATCTATGACGGCCTCAGCGCAGTCTACGATTACGGACAGCAGGGCGTTGAGCTGAAGAATAACATCAAGGACTATTGGTGGAGGTCGATGGTCCAGCACCACGAGGAGATTGTGGGGCTGGATTCAGCCATTTTCATGCACCCTACGGTCTGGAAGGCTTCTGGACACGTGGATGCGTTTAACGATCCGCTGATCGACAACAAGGATTCGAAGAAACGTTATCGTGCAGATGTGCTTATTGAAGATCACATCGCCAAGCTTGAAGACAAGATATTAAAGGAGGTGAAGAAGGCGGCCAAGCGCTTCGGAGAGTCTTTCGACGAGGCGATGTTCCGCGAGACAAACCCCCGGGTGCAGGCGAACGTGAAAAAAATCGACGACATCAACGCGCGCTTCGTGCCTGCTATGGAAGACGGGCAGCTTGGTGATCTGAAGAAGCTCATCGAAGACCTGGAGATCGCCTGTCCGGTTTCAGGTTCACGCAACTGGACCGACGTCAGGCAGTTTAACCTGATGTTCAGCTCACAGATGGGATCCATGGGGGAAACCGCATCGACCATCTATTTGCGCCCCGAAACAGCCCAGGGGATCTTCGTGAACTACCTGAACGTGCAAAAGACTGGCCGGAAAAAACTGCCTTTCGGCATCGCCCAGATCGGGAAAGCCTTCCGCAATGAGATTGTGGCACGGCAGTTCATCTTCCGGATGCGGGAGTTTGAGCAGATGGAGATGCAGTATTTTGTGCGACCCGGTCAGGAGGCCGACTGGTTTGAATACTGGAAGGAACAACGGATGCAATGGCACCTGGCCCTGGGAATCCCCGAAGAGCTGTTCCGCATCCACAAGCACGAAAAATTGGCTCACTACGCCAATGCAGCTGTCGACATTGAGTTTAACTTTCCCTTTGGATTCAAAGAGGTTGAAGGTGTACACTCCCGTACCGACTTCGACCTCGGAGCGCACCAGAAGTTCAGTGGCAAGAAGCTTCAATACTTTGATCCGGAAACCAACGACAGCTATGTGCCTTACGTGGTGGAGACTTCCATTGGTTTGGACAGGATGTTTCTGGCGGTGATCAGTCACGCCTACAAGGAGGAAAAGCTGGAAGATGGCAGCGAACGGGTGGTGATGAACATCCCTCCGGCACTGGCTCCTACCAAGGTGGCCGTGCTGCCACTTGTCAAAAAAGATGGCCTGCCGGAAAAAGGACGGGAGATCTTCGACCGCCTCAAATACGATTTCATGTGCCAATACGAGGACAAGGACGCCATCGGACGCCGCTACCGCCGGCACGATGCCATCGGCACACCCTATTGCATTACCATCGACCACGATACCCTGGAGAATGATACCGTCACCATCCGGGAGCGGGATAGCATGAAGCAAGATCGGATTCCGGTGGAGCGTATTGCTGATGTGGTACGCGAGCGGGTTTTAGTAAGAAGTAAGGAGTAACCGCGGCAATTAGGCTGCGGAGATGGCGCATTGGGTCCTTGTCAGGGCCGGACTTGGCTGGCTCCATTTTTTCTCCGGGAAGAGCCGCAGGGACAGCGCTTAGGCTATCCATCATGGCACTGGTTTCCAGCAGGATCCGCAAAACATCACTTGGCCTTCCAACTTGGCGCTTGTTTCCAGCAGTTTGAGTTTGGCCAACGTATTTGTGTGCATTTGTGGACCCATTTGTGTGTGTTTGTGGACCCAAAAACACAAATCACAAAGTGCTGATTAGCCTTGTTTTGCAAAACCATAAACACATAAACCGAGCACTTGTGAACTCGGCGAAGCCAAACACAGCCACTGAACTTTTGCCAGTGACACAGGCGCCTGAATATCTTCCGGCTAAACCAACACAAACAAAAAAAAACAAAGTCTAAGCCTGTCTGAACATTTCTTTCTTGCTACTTACTGCCTACTTCTTACTGCCTACTGCCTCCTTCCCTGGCAATCTCCGCAATCTGCACAGCATTAACCGCAGCGCCCTTTCGCAGGTTGTCCGCAACAATCCATAAGTCAAGGCCATGAGGCACTGACGGATCCCGCCGGATGCGGCCCACGAAAACCTCATCCCTTCCTTCCACAAACCGCGGCATCGGGTAAGTGTTGGTCGCCGGGTCGTCTTGCACCACAACGCCCGGTGTTTGCTGAAGCATGTGGCGAACGTCTTCCAATGAAAAGTCTTTTTCAAGCTCCAGGTTGACGGCTTCCGAATGGCCACCCATCACGGGGATTCTTACAACCGTGGCGGTGATGCGGATGTCCGCAGCCTCCAGGATCTTCCGGGTCTCATTCACCAGCTTCATCTCTTCCGCCGTATATCCATTGTCCAGGAAGTCCCCTCCATGGGGAAAGCAATTCAGGTCTATGGGGTGCGGGTATGCTTTTTCACCCTGCTTGCCGGCTCGTTCATCCTGCAACTGTTGCACAGCTTTTACGCCGGTTCCTGTAACCGACTGATAGGTGGCAATTACCAGCCTGCGAATGCCATATGCCCGGTGGATGGGTGCCAGCGGCACGACCATCTGGATGGTGCTGCAATTGGGATTGGCAATGATCCGGGTGTCTTTGGTCACCGTGTGCGGGTTCACCTCCGGAACGACAAGTGGCACGGTCGGATCAGCCCGCCAGGCGGATGAATTGTCAATAACCATACAGCCTGCGTCAGCAAAAGCAGCGGCATATTCCTTTGATGTAGCCGACCCCGCTGAAAACAATGCGATATCCGGCCTGGCCGCCAGACCATCTTCTACTGACCTCACCCGGTATGCCTTGCCTTCGAAGACCACTTCCCGCCCCACGGAGCGCGCAGAAGCACAAGGAATAAAGTCCGTAACCGGAAAGTTGCGCTCCTCCAGGACACGCATCATCATCTTGCCCACCAAGCCGGTGGCGCCAATTAATGCTATTACCATACAGCTTATCTTTTGAGCCAAACACAAATTTCGTCAAAAAAAACGACCCGGTTTTAAAATAATTGTTATACTTTTATGTCTTAAATTATATTATTATGATTAGAATAATGTTGTTTTTTGTCTTTTTTTGTTCTCCTTTGCTTCTTTTTGCCCAGTTTTCGGATAATTTCAGCAATGGCAACTTCACGGAGAATCCATCCTGGATTGGAGACCGCGAAAAATTCGTTGTAGACAATGGCCAGCTTCGCCTGTTCGACAATGAAGCCGGGATGGCCTGGCTGTCGACGCAGAGCCAGGTTGTTGCAGACACGCAGTGGGACTTCTGGTTGCGGATTGGCTTCACGCCTTCTGACAACAATCATCCGCGGATATATTTGGTCAGCGATAAGGCCGACCTGAGCGCACCTCTTAACGGTTATTTTATCCAGGTCGGGAAGACCGGGGGTGACATGAAACGCGTATTCTTCTGCCGTCAGGACGGCACAAAAGAGACGGTCCTGGTAACCGGCCCCATGCAGGTGGCAGAGGCAAGCAACAACATCATGCGAATCAGGGTTTTTCGCGACAGCGTGGGCAACTGGAGCGTGCTGGTGGCACCAGGGGGTGGTGAGCTGTTCATCCCCCAGGGGCAGGTTTTCGACAACACCTATTCGTCCAGTCATTGGTTTGGCATTCGCTGCACATATACTGTCAGCAACAGCCGACGTTTTTATTTTGATGCGTTTCGTGTGGGAGACATCCTCCCGGGGGCAGCACCAGAGGTAACGCGGGTCCGGGTGGTTTCGCCAGAGGTCCTTGATGTCTGTTTCAATACGGTATTGCATGCCCCTTCGGCACAAACAACCGGAAATTATTATGTAGACGGAGGGATTGGAAGCCCCCTTATTGCCGCTTTTGACCCCGGAAAGCCCTATGTGGTACGCTTACAGTTTGCGGACACTTTCGCTGAAAACCACGCCTATACCCTCACGGCGGACAACATCCTCGGAGCAGACGGACAAGTTATGTTGCCTTACAACGGGCAGTTTGCCAACTATGTGCCGGAGATGTTCGACGTGGTCTTCAATGAAGTCATGGCCAACAGCAGGCCGGAAGTAGGCCTGCCTCCTCACGACTGGGTGGAGCTTTATAATACCACCAACTTGCCCATTGATTTGGAGGGATGGGTATTGCAGCACGGAGACACCCGCCGGGAGTTGCCTTATGCCACCATCTGGCCGAAAGGGTACCTGGTGCTGTGCACAGAAGACGCTTATCCGGAACTGGAGGCTTTTGGTCCTGTGCTGGCTGTGCCCGGCTTGTCTGCCACGGCTTTTACCATTGGCGGCAACTCCCTCGCCCTCTGGGACAATGCCGGTCAGCTGCTGTCTTTCGTGGAATATTCCGACCGCTGGTACCGGGATGCGGCAAAATCACAGGGCGGATGGTCTTTGGAAAAAATCGACCCTTATAATTACGGCCAGGGGGCAGAAAACTGGAAGACCTCAAAAGACACAAGGGGTGGCACACCCGGCGAAACCAACTCCAGGCGGGCAAGCAATCCAAACACAACGCACCCTCGGCTGGTACGCGCAGGTTATGTGGATTCCCTCACAGTGAGACTGCACTTTTCAGAGCCCATGCATAAGGCTTCATTACTTTACGTTGATCATTATCACATCAAAAGTGGACCGGGTGCTCCTCTCGCAGTAAGCGTAAATCTGCCTGACCTTACCCGGGCAGAACTTTCTTTGCAGCAGCCCCTGCAACAGGGCAAGGTATATGCCCTGGAGGTCTGCGGGGACTTATATGACTGCGACGGCAACATCCTGCTTCAAAACCAGGCCAGGGTAGCCATCCCTTATGAACCGGAGCATAATGGCATCGTGATCAACGAGGTGCTCTTCAACCCTCCTCCCGGAGGAGCACGCTATATTGAACTCTACAACCGGTCGGGCCGGGTTTTTGACCTGCAGCAGATGGTCCTGGCCTCAAGAGACCCCTTGGCTCACACCCTGAATACCTTAAGGGAGATCAGCGACGAGAGCTTATTGTTCTTTCCCGGCGACTACCTGGTGCTAAGTCAGGATACGGGTGCGGTCAACAGCACATACCACATTCCGGTGCAAGACGTGCTTTGGGAGCTGGCTGGCATGCCCCGCATGACAAACACCAGTGGTGTGGTAGCTCTTGCGACCAAGGGGCATGTAATCATCGACCAGTTCGCATATGAAGAGAAAATGCACCTCCCGCTGATCGCCAATCCTTCTGGCGTAGCCCTGGAACGAACGCACCCGGACAGGCCTTCAGAAGAGGCATCCAGCTGGCACTCTGCAGCAGCGGCAGCCGGCTATGGCACGCCTGGTTATCAGAACAGCCAGTATCTGCCACCCCATGCTGAGCCAATGGGT
>PWNO01000221.1 GCA_003557765.1 Bacteroidales bacterium | reverse complement strand
GCTTCCACAAGCAGGTCATCGTCCTGGGCAATAAACACCCTGCTGTAACCTTCGCCCAGCTCACCCTGTGCAAAAGTCGCCTTATAGCCCTTCTTCAAACGAAAGGAACTGATCTGCTCATTAAAAGCGCCAAGCTCCTCCGCACGATGATAAGTGTATAGATCCAGCTGTTTCGAATCGCCGGTTAACCCATGTTCAGAAAATACTGTCAATGGCAGATAATCAGGCCCGTGCGGTATTACGGCTGTACCGTGGCGGTATATCTCAAAGCGGATATTCTGGTTTACAATAGCTGGGTTGCCATCAACAAATATTTGCGCAGAAAGTTGACTGTCAACATCAGATGGCAGTATGGCGTGAAAATAGATCCAGCTGTCCTCCGATAAAATATCAAAGCTGGTTCCCGATACGGATGCAATATCTCCTGTGAGGTGCAAAGATGATTTCCCATCCAGGGTTACCTCATAGTTTATCAATTCATCATATTCGACCACTTGGTCCACAAGGTTCAAGACATTCTCGCCCCTCAGCGTGGGAAACAAACACAAAAAGCTTATTAGAAGAAGCAGTTTCATAATGTACTCTTTTTGATTTAATTACAGCATCTGTCTTGATTAACCCGTTCAGCTTTGTATTGAGCGGCAAAGCTACTGTCCGCTCACGGTTGTTGCCTGAAAGGAAAATATATCTGATTCGGTGCGTGCATCCACCATTATTTCAGCCATTCTGCGGACAATTTCCGGGTGCTGCTTTGCAATATCATTGCTTTCATATGGATCAACCGAGAGGTCATACAGCTCTATGGGCCGGTTTCCTTGAAAAACGTCATACCTGACTGCTTTCCAGTTTCCTTTGCGCACTGCTTGCCTGCCGCCTCTTTCATGAAACTCCCAGTAGAGATAATCGTGCACTGCCTGCTTTTGTTCGTTACCGGTAATGGCTGGCACCATTGACAGTCCGTCAATGTTTTCAGGGACATATGCTCCGGCCAGTTCCGAAAAAGTGGGCAGCATATCCCAGAAGGCCGACACGTGGGCTGAAACAGTGCCTGCAGGCACCACACCTGGCCAATAGACGCCCAGGGGAACCCGGATGCCTCCCTCGTAAAGGTCGCGCTTGAAGCCACGGAAGTTCCCACGGCTATTGAAAAACTCCGGATCATTACCACCCTCCTGATGCGGGCCATTGTCTGATGTAAAAAAGATGACTGTTTGTTCCAGAATGTCTAAATCTTCAAGTTTTTCTAAAATTTCTCCCACATACATATCGAGGCGGGTAACCATGGCGGCATAAGTAGCACGGGGTTTTTCAACCGAAGCATACAGTATCGGATCGAGGTCCGGACCATACTCTGCACCATGCCGCTGATTTATCCAGGGCGTTTCAGGGTACCTGTCTTTGAAGGCATCCCATATCTCATCTTCCGGCACAATAAGCTCTGCATGAGGAATCAGCGTTGGAATAAAAAGAAAGAAAGGATCGCCATGGTTGTCTTCAATGAACTGCAATGATTTTTCATGGATGACATCCTGGGCGTATGTTTCTTTGTTTGTCCAGTCATTGCCGTCAAGGAAAACCTGGTTATCGTTGTGCCAGATGTAAGGCGGGTAATACCTGTGTGCTATTCTCTGGCAGTTATAGCCATAAAAAATGTCAAAGCCATGCGCGTTTGGGTCGCCGGTGGTACCAACGAATCCCAGTCCCCATTTTCCGAAAGCTCCGGTGGCATATCCGGCATCCTGGAGGAAGTTGGCCAGGGTAGGTATTTCCGGCAAAGGATGCTGCCCCTCCGGTTCAACCTCAATATTGCCCCTGATGGGTGCTTTGCCTGTGTGCAGGCCCGTCATAAGTGAAGAGCGCGACGGCGCCGACACAGTGCTGCCGGCATAGTGGTCAGAAAAAAACATGCCCTCTTCAAAAAGGCGATCGATATTGGGCGTTTCAAACTTTTCCTGACCGGTAAAACTAAGATCACCAAAACCAAGGTCATCTGCAAGAATATAAATAATGTTTGGTCTTTCAGGTATATTGTCCGAAGCACCCGGGCCGGCACAACCTGCACCCAGCAGAGCTACGGAAAAGATTGCACTTCCAGTTAATTTGTTTGCCATAAAGTCATCCGTTTTCTATTCAATAAAATATATGCACCATTGCATCACCGCAACAAGTCGCACTACCACTCTTCATACCTTAAATCCAGCTCCGGATCTTGTCGTTGAATCAATGTATCCAACAAGTGATAACTGGTACCCTCTCGTTCCAGCAAGTAATCAAGGAAAAAGATTTTGCTGTCTTTGTCCATTTCCACACTATTGGAAGTTATGGTCACCCCCTCCTCAGCGGAGTCAATGCTCACGGCATAATCATCGCCAATGCTTATATCCAGGAAGTTCCTTGGACTGGTACCGGCTATGTCAGGGGTTGTTAGGGTGCTTACCTTATGGGCGTTTAAGGTTTCAAGATACCATACATCACTCTTGTTCATACTAATATCGGTGAAAGCGATGGTATCCAAGTGATTACCAGAATCATCGAGCGTATACTGAACTCCTCGCCGGTAGAAGTAACCGCTATACTGGCTGATGTATTTAACAACGATGACGGTATAATCCTTTTTGGGCAAATCGCCTTCTCCATCGAGAATTCTTTCTACAGAGGTATCGGTGATTCTCAGCGGGAAAGCATAGGTGTTGGTCAGGGCGTCCGGATCAGCGGTAAAGAGGTCGTGGTCGATCGTTACGACCACTTCGCCAAGTATGTTTCCCGGGTGAATGATGAATGTGTCGTCGTTACTCAGTGAATAGTACGCTTCCGGCATCAGTTCAAAGACATTATCACCGACAACGGCTGTATCTGCAAGCAGTTCGGGGTCAATTTCATAGCGCACCCATTCCTCATGTGGGTTTTCCCTGACACCTGCGAGCACGACACCGAACTTGAACTGCATGTCGTCATCGCGGGCAACCAAGGTGCGCAGAGGTTTTTGCGAGCCAAAATATACGGTTGGAATGTAATCAAAGATATAATCTTCGTATTTTTCGCAGGCAAATATGAATAGCGTTGCGAAAAGTACAACTGTGCATCTTTTTATAAGCTTCATAACGATTTGAGTTAATTTTTTTATTGTCCTGACCAACCTTTGTTGTCACGCAGGTTAGGGTTTTTTATCAGCTCCTGGTATGGAAGTGGTGCATATATATAGCGCGGGTCACCCATCATTCTCTCCTCTACAATAATATGTTCGCCCGAGGGGTCTGTTCCGTGATAGACGAAACTGCCATTTGTTTTAACCACTTCGCAACCTCTTACAGCCTCATCGAGTGGTAGCATCCACCGGCGCAGGTCAAAATAACGCATGTTTTCAAAAGCAAATTCAACACGTCTTTCGTTTTGAACAAACTCTCTGAAAGCCTCTTGGCCGCCAATTGCCGCTTCCAGGGCATAGGTGTCGGGATCTACGCTTAAAGTCTGCCTCCTGATGCTGCTTATCAAGTTAAAGGCATCGGTATTACCGGCACCTTCCACTGTTAAAAACGGGCCTACTGCCTCGTTAAGTGATTCAACGAGATTATAATACACTTCACTGCGTCGAAGCAGGGCATGCATATGGCGGGTCCAGCTTGGCTGGAGCGGGTTGAGCATATCCGGTTCATCAGCGAGCCATTTTCTCAGGTAATAGCCCGTGCGTGTATTTCTATCGTCGTAGCCTGGTGCATCCCTGCCTGGCCGGTCAATATCCTGGTTGTAATATATTTCCAAAGGCCGGTTATCAAACATCCTATTGTTGTAATACACTGTAAGGTTCAGCCTTGGGTCTCGGTTAGCATATGGGTTTTGCGGGTCATATAAGCTGTTTTCGTGATCGATGGGATAACCGTTAATGTCAGGGAAAGCATCCACCAGGTTTTGTGAAGGGTTTACTTTACCCTGCCCGAAGAAGTATGGAGGGAAGTTCCTTTGCTCCATGTGATTATTATTAAATTGCTTTCTAAAGATGAACTCACCCGGTGTGGTAGAAGGTGTAAAGTTGCTTTCCTGCAAAGGTGTGTATCCTCCCAGTTGACCTTCGTGAATGGCTTGATATGAAGTGCGGGCCGCGCGTTCCCATTTTCGCTGGATGGAGTCCTCACTCAAGGCAAAAGCCCCCTCTGGCTGGTAGGCTGGGCTGGCGGCATAGGTATGCACACGTGATTTGAGTGCCCAGGCAGCCCTGGCAGTAGCCCTGCCAAATTGCGATTCGCCCGCAACCGCATCCTGCCCTGAGTATGCCAGAGGTAAGTAAACGATGGCCGAATCGAGGTCACGAGTAATCTGCAACACGCATTCTTCGTAAGTGTTGCGTGCAGCAAGCTCAAAATTGTCAATATCATCTCCGGGGTTACTTTCAGTAATAATCACATAACCAAGGGCCTGCCCATCCTCAGCAACGCCACCAACCACGCGCAGCAGCTCCATTCCCCACCATGCCCGCAGGAAATGTGCCTCACCCTTTAAACGCTCCTTGTATTGCTCATTCAGCAGTGAATCGGTAAGAATGTATACGACATTGTCGCCCAGGCCATTCTCCAGAAAAAGATGAATCTTCAGAAACTGCTCATAGGCTTTCCCCCAATTCCCAATGGGGTTGGAGTGGTTGCTGATACCGCCACCTCCCAAGGCATATATTCCTGAAGCGTAGTCATTGGTTACTGCATCGCTGGTGGCTGCATCCAAAAAATTATTTCCTGAATAATGGTCCCACTGCGACATAATATTTGCATACACATCCATTAGTACGCCTTCAGCCTTGTCGGGCAATGACCATGTAAATTCATCGCCATAATGATTGTCAGGCCTCGGGTCAAGCATATCCTCACAAGCGTATAATGTTAAAATCAACACAAAAACTGAAATGATCCGTTTACTATTCATGACATTAATGTATTTTTCGATCGTGTTTCTTAAAATGATACGGATAATCCTGCAGACAAAGTGGTTAGTACCGGGTAATTGCCGAGTCCACCATTGATGGCCTCAGGGTCCAGATCTTTTATGTTTGACAATACAAACAGATTGCTGGCTCGAACAAACAGTTTGATGCTACGGGGTGTTGCAGCAACTGCTGTTCTCCTGAAAGTGTAACTCAATTCCACGTTTTTCAGTCTGAGAAAGCTGGCATCCTCCAACCAGAAAGTGGAGTTTCTGAAATTATTATTGCCATCTGAAACCGTTAGCCTTGGATAAGTCCCATCGGGGTTGTTTTCAGGATGATACCTGTCCATTGTGGCAACCGAATACTTATCCAGTCCACTATTCCAATAATATGAGTTGTTCAACCAGGTATCGAAGCCAAGGTGCGCCGTGGCCAACAAATAAAGGCCCCAGCCCTTGTAATTCAAATTCAGGTTAAGCCCAATGGTATGCCTGGGGAAACTGTTTCCTATCATTTTCCTGTCCCCATCATCAATAATGCCATCGCCATTCAGGTCCTTATAAGCAATATCGCCTATCCCATAAAAGCCAAATGTTTGAAAGGGATGGTCATCGAGGCTGACATCGGGACCAAACAGCCCCATATCCACATAACCCATCATGGCATCTCCGGGTAATCCAACGGTACGCCTGTATATGTCGGGATAGGGTATTTCATCGCCGGTAACAATTTTATTTTCTGAATACATATAATTGACACCTATGGTGTATTCAAGTTCATCTTTTCTGTCGTGCCAGAGAAGTTGCATTTCCACACCCTGGTTTTTCACTTCTCCCCAGTTGAAGTGCATGAAACGGCCACCATAGACCTGGGGTATTTGCGAACTCACGAAGTGAATAATGTCATAACGGTATTCGTTAAAATAGTTAAGTTCCAGAGAAAGCCTGTGGTTGAGCGCAACCAGATCGAAACCTGCGCTTATTTCGCGTGATTTTTCCCATTTGAGGTCGGGGTTTCCTCTCATGCTGTAGTTCACAACCGGTACATTTGTACCATCGGGGTCGCCAAAGCTGACGCTACCGGCGTTTTGCCACCTGTTGTCAAAAAGCCAGTGGGAGGTAGCCCTATCATAACCAATGATGCCGGCATTTGCCCTGAGCCTCAAAAAGTCAAGCCCGTCAAATCCACGCATGAATGCCTCTTCGGAAAGCACCCAGGCAAGGCCTGCAGCGGGGAATGCCTGGAAACGGTTATCGATATCGAATTTATTGCTTCCCATGTAAGCCACAGCGAGTTCAGCAATATACCGCTGCCTGAAAGCATAGGCAGAGCGAAAAACTGTATTTGTGTTTTCGATATGCTGTGTAACCCAGGTGCCTGTTTGCTCATTGAGCGCATACTGAAACCCCAGGTCGGCACTTAGATAGTGGTCGCCAAATTCGTTTTTATAGTTCAATGAAGAAGCAAGACCGGTATTCCTGAGGTTTGTATTGCTTGTGAGGCGCAGTTGCGGATCATAGTTCTCGCGTTGCACCTGTTGAAAAATCAGTGAGTCGGCGCCGTCAGCCGTCGTAACAATTCGTCTAGCATACAGGCTGGGCTGGTTGGCCAGGTTTTCTGATCCATAAAAATAATTATCGAATGTAACATATGCTTTGGCAGAAAGCCCGCTCACAAACTGATCGAAGTTAAAGTCAAGGCCAAAGTTTGTTTGGCCACTAAAGTACTGGTCTTTCTGATAACCACCGTAAGCCAGGCTTCCGTAGAGGTTCCCGCTTTTGTAATTGCTTGCGCCCAGGGCAGGGTTGCCAAGTGTATCAGCAGGCACAAAGCTGGAATCAATAATAAAGGGATATTCATTTGGCCTGTGCGTGCTCATCGTCTCAAAAAACTGGGCGTGATGTGTCCGTGAACGCTCCATGAGTTCAAACCTGCCGGCAATATCCATAAAGGCGGAAACAACATTGCTGATATCAAGATTCAGATTTCCCCTTACGTTTATCCTGTCGTTGGTGGGTCGTGGTCCTACATTTTCCAAACCGCTCGACCCCACATACCCAAGCATAAGGAAGTAGCCGGAATTCTCGCCTCCACCTGAAAATTCAGAGGTTATTTTCTTGGAATTTGTAACATCATTGAGGAAATAGTTGTAATAATCGGCATCCGGATACCACACATCATAAGGGCCGCTACTGTTTCTGTAGCCTTCCAGATCAGTTTCTGAGTAAGCATTTGCCAGGCCGTCGTTGTTGCGTGCTTCGTTAAACAGCCTGGCATAGTCATACGCATTAAGAAATTCGGGCAAGCGGGTGGGCATCCCTACGCCGTAGTCGGCACTGACCTTCATTTTGCGTTCGGCAGGGTCACCCCTCCGGGTGGTCACCATCAGCACACCGTTGGCAGCCCTCGGGCCATAAAGTATTTTGGTAATTGGATCTTTAAGCAGCTCTATTCTTTCTATTTCCTCTGCCATCAGGTGGTCGATAGGCCGTTCAATGCCGTCCACAATGGTGATTACCGAGTTATTGTTTTCTCTGGACAAGCCCCTGAGGTAAAGCGATGCGGGGTTATTTGACATCCCACCGGCATTCATGATGCTGATCAGTCCCAATCCCTGACCCTGGAGCGTGTTTGACAGCAATGGTTCGGGGGAAGGTTCGAGCTGTTCGCCCCTGATGCTTCCGATTGCTCCCGTGTGATACCTTCTTTCAGTGCTAAGCTGCATGGGCAGGGGCACCACATTTTCTGCACCGGTTTGCCCAGGCTGGTAAAATAATGTAACGGTTTCGGGCATTTCGGTTCGAGAAAGGTCTATAACCATTTTCCTGTAACCCGGGGCATCTATGGTAATGATTGACTCGGCAGGAACCGTAGCCTCAACATATCCATCCGCATTAGCGTAAAAAACATTGTTACGCGCCTTTAAGGCTGCTCCTTTCACGGGGTTTCCGTTGGGGTCGATAATTACTGCAGAGACCTCAAGAGGCAGCACATCAGTGCCAGTTTGCGCATTTGCCCCTGCCATGGCCATAAGCATGACCGGTATCACCATCAAAAATGCTTTGGAAATCTTCATTATTAGCTGTATCATAATAATTTACTTTGTGAATTCTAAGGTCACCAACCCGGATTTTGCCTGAAGTTGCCAAGCTGGTCGGTATGATCGGCAGCGACAGGGTACCAGTAATGCCGCCTGTCAAAAACCCTGACTGCCGTGGTTACCGGAACGACCTCATAACTAAATTCCTTTTGAGAAACATCATTTTGATCGGGTGTGAGGTCTGTTACCTGCATACCGAGAATTGGATGTGTATCTGCGAACAACTCTTCTGCAATCATCCATCTGCGGATATCGAACCACCTGTGAAACTCATAACTTAACTCCACAGCTTTTTCGTTCCTGATCCGTTCACGAAGACCTTCTTTTGAGCCGGCAAATTCGGGAAGCACAGGAGGCATACCCACTCTTGCACGCACCCTGTTTAATGCATCAAGCGCCGACATGCCATAGTTCATCGGATCCGAATTTGGGCCATATGCCTCATTCATTGCCTCAGCATAATCAAGATAGATTTGCGTTGAACGGATGAAAATGCAGCTGTAGTTGTACAGATTATATCCGGGTTTATTCCAACCTTTTGCTTCGATGGGCATATATTTTATAAAAAAGTAGCTGGTGGGCACACCGCGTGTCCAGTCGGAAGCATAGTCGCGCCCCCCCTGCCAGGGCTCAAGGTATATTGGCGCACCGGAGGCGTCAAGGCCATACGACCACCCCGGAGGCAGGATGTTGTTATAAAACCGTGGGTCCCGGTTTACGTAAGGATCATCAGGATTATAGCCTGAGTTAGGATGATCAACCGGGTATGCAAGGCCGTCATCAGGGTTAATGATCTCATGCATGTCAACCAGGTTCTGGGATGGCGTGGTGATGGCCCACCCGTAATTGCCGGGTCGGTCAGACCAACGGCTATTCTGAAAGTGTATGGAAATATGTTCATCCCTGTTAATATTGGTATTGTTGAAATACCACAAACCTTCCTCACTAACGTAATGCGGGCGGTGGTAAAAAATATGCCTGTACAGGGAGTCCCTGGCACCATCAGATGCATATTCGCCCACCATACGCCGGGAGGTAAGATCGGTTTCAATGTACCTGATTACATCGTTTGCATATTCGGCTGCTATTTCGCTCCATTCAGGATCATAATCCGTGTACTGGGTAAGCTCATCCACATTGTTGCGCATCAATGGACTTGCGGCGTAGAGCGCTGCCATCGACTTTACAGACATGGCAGCCACTTTTGTCGGTCTGCCTTTTTTGGCGGCGGGCCACTCGTCAGGCAATAATTCAATAGCCTTTTCGAGACCTTCTATCAGCCACTCTGTTGATTCCTGATAGCTCAAACGTTCCATATCCATGGGGTCATCCGGTGCGTAAGCCTTATCAAACAATGGCATGCCGCCCCATCGCCTGATTATCTCAAAATAAAACCAGGAACGGAAAAAATAAGCCTGCCCAATGAGTTTGTCTTTTTGCTCCTGTGTCAGATCAGCATCCGGTACTTTTTCCAGAATTGTATTGGCTACCCGCATGCCTGCAAAGGCGCTGGGTATTACCCTTCCTTCCGTTCCGCCCATGCCGGAATCCGTATAGCCAACCTCCATGGCATTTCTTTGGCGATACCAGTCGCCGGTATTCATTACGTTGTGCATGGTATTAAATGTATATGTATGCGCTGCCTCGTCTGATAAACTTGCCGTATGCGCCCTTTGTGCTCTTTGCCTGTTCCAGTGGGTATGGTCGTTGAGCAAGGGGAAACAACGATCGAGGTAACCACGTGTGCTTTCATAGCTATCAAAAACAATGTCCTCAGTTAGACCCAGATCGGGAGAAAGGTCGAGATAGTTCTCGCAACCCACAATCACCAATGCGAAGGATATAATCAATGTGAATGAACGCCATTTATTTGATTTCATAAGAAATGTGTATTTAATGTTTAAAATCCTGCTCTAACGCCAATGTTGAATCGCCTTACCAGCGGGTAAACACCTGATCCGCCAGACTCAGGGTCAATCCTCCCATCAAGCTTTGTCCAGGTCAGCAGGTTATTCCCGTTGGCATATATCTGAATTCTGTTTAATCCAATTCGCTCGGGGTTCGCTACCCTATAGCTTACTTCAAAAACCTTGAGGCGGATGTAAGATGCATCCTGGTAGCCATAAGAGCTGGAAGACTGGCTGTAGTTTCTGATTGAGCTGGTAGCGTGTAGTGCAGGTTTGTTAGCCAGGTCGGCAGTTTGTGGTGTCCAACGGTCCAATACGTGCGGTCCGGCCTTGTAAATACCCAACTCTGCCCGGTTGAGATCCCATAAAATCCTGCTGTCTACATTCCTGCTCAGGTTAGATACTGCATAAAACATTACGTGCATGTCGAATGCCCCATAGCCAAAGCCGAGGGTCAGACTGTAAGTGTTCAGCGGATAATTCACATTGCGCATGACCACCCTGTCGTTGTCGTCTATCACCCCATCGCCATTGTAATCGATAAACATAAAATCACCTGGCACAAGACCACCTTGAAGAGCGGGATTGTTTGGTGTGGCATAGTTAAAAATGTCACATAGGCTTTCATAGTACCCGAATTTTATGAGTCTCGACTGCCAACCGATCGGTTTTCCTTCATTCATAAGGTGTGCCGCCATATTTACGCCGTCACCTCGAAATACGATTCTATTTTGTGTAAAGGCGACACCTGCCGCTACCCTGTATCTTACATTGCGGCCAATGTTATCGCGCCAGTCAAACTCAAATTCTGCTCCCTGGTTTTTTGTCTCACCCACATTTCCGGAGGCTTCAGAAATACCAAGCCAAAGCGGCGACCACACATTCATCAGGATCCCTGTCCTGCGTTCTCTGAACATGTCTATTTCGATATCGAGTTTTTGAAACAATCCGATGTTTATGCCGAGGTTTTGTTTTTCGGAGGTTTCCCATGTAGCATTGGGGTTTGCAGCGCCACCTTCGAAGAACAAGGGACCGTAATTGGAGGGTGTTTCCATGCCCAACGACACATTGCCGCCTGTATTAAATTGCTGGATGTAGGCAAAACGCCTCGCCCCGCGATCAACACCAGACCGGCCCCAGGATGCCCGCACCATCAGGTTGTTCATGAAGTCCATGCCCAGGTCGCTGACCAGGGGTTCTTCTGATATTCTCCAGCCCACTGACAGGGATGGGAAAAACCCAAACCTTAAACCGGGTGCAAACTTTTCAGATCCGTTGTAAGCCGCATTAAATTCAAAGAGATACCGCTGGCTCCAGTTGTAAGTAAGACGCCCCACCCAGTCTTCTCTACGCTCAGGTATCTTTATGAACCAGTTCGACCAGCGTTCGAGACCCTCATCGGCAGTGCGGCTGAAGAGGCCAAGTGCGGTAATATTATGATTTCCAAAACTTCTGTTCCAGTTAAAGGCCAACTCATAATACAGATACCTCCCAAAGCCTCCACTCATGAGGTTATCATAAGATGCCGAGGGGGGCGGATTCTGTGCTTCACCACCGGGCCAGCGCCTTTCGTCAATTAAGTTGTAAGAGCCATCTTCGTTGGGGTTTAAAAGATCATAATTCCTGCTGAACGCCACCGGATATTGTTCCCCAAAGTTCCCCGCTCCATATCGCTGTATTTGCGACTGGTGTGCAGCTGTTGCATTAAATGATAACCTGCCGCTCAACTCCAGGCCTTCTAAAATAACATCAAGATCCTGCTTCAGTTCAATATCTGCAAAGCCGCGATAGGTTCTGAATATCCTTTGCCCCATGTCAAAATCAGCCATGAGGTTACCTAATCCATCGGGCCCGACTGCCCAGGTGCCATCGCTCCACTGCACAGGAAATTCATTTTGCCCTGCATCATACAAGCGCTGGAAAAATTGTTCTTCACCCCATCCTGACCCGTCGACACGATAGCCTGTCTGGTTGCGGTAAGAGACCATCCCGGAAAGATTTAGGGATACCTCTGTAGTTGGCGTGATGGCGAAGTCGAAGTTGGACCTGAAGTTGTAGCGCTCAAACTTAAAAGAGGGGTCGAAAAAGTCGGCGGGCTGTGTGTCGAATATGTCTCCATCATTAAGGTAGCTGAGTGATGCAAAATATCTCAGAAATTCAGTACCTCCCCGCACGTTTATGTTAAACCTGTATTGATGCCCGATATCCTTGATCATTTTATCCCACCAGTCAATCTGTGGAAAATAGTCGTTGTATGGCCCGGCCTGGTCCATGTTCTGCCGCCAAGTTTCTATAAGTGCGTCAGGAATCTGGTCGCCCCAGCGCTGGTCATTTGCCAAAGATTCGTTTCGCATTTCCATGGCCGTTACATAATCTGTGAATTCGGGTCCTGTGGTGGGTGCTTTGAAGCCAACATTTGTAGAGAAACTGATGCTGGGAGGAGCCACATTGCCACGCTTGGTGGTAATAAGAATAACACCATTGGCTCCCTTCACCCCGAAAACAGCCGTTGCTGAAGCATCTTTCAAAACAGAAACGCTTTCTATTTCATTGGGGTCAACGTCGTTCATGTCGCGCTCGATGCCGTCCACGAGCACCAGCGGCTCTGTTTCCTGCCAGCTTGCCCTGCCCCTGATAAAAATATCAGCCTGGTCTTCACCGGGCTTGCCCGTGGTGGTAACAGCCGTAATACCGGGCAACATCCCCTGCAAAGCCTGACTGACATTCGTCACATCACCCACACTCAACAGGTCCTCGCCTGTGGTCTGCGCTATGGATGCAACTACCGAAGCCTTACTCTGCACCCCATAGCCTACTACCACAAACTCATCCAGACCAATCATATCCGTTGGCATGTAAACATCCATGACTGTACGCTCACCAACTTCCCTGCTTTGGGTAAGGTATCCTACAAAGCTAAACAAGAGCACATCACCCATCTCAGCCTCTATGGAGTAGTTGCCATCAATGTCAGTGATCGTTCCCGTGGGTGTACCCTCAACAACAATCGTCACACCCGGAAGTGTCTCACTCGTCTCATCATCATAAACAGTGCCGGTTACAGTCACTCTCTGCCCTAACACAGAAAATGAGAACAACAAGACGAAGGATACGCTGATTAGTAAATACTTTTGCATATGATAGGATTTAAAAATTATACTTTTACAAAGTCGTATAAAAGGATATGGCAAATCTATGCTACACTGCGTTGTTTGTGTAGTAATTCTTTCCCAAAAGCTGAAAAAATACTGGCAAGCATAGACAAACCACTAGTTTTCAACCGGTTGTCCTTTGTATTCGGATGGAGAAGTGCCGTAAACTTTTTTGAAGCATTTACCAAAATAACTCAGATCATTGAAGCCAATGCTGTAGGCCACTTCGGATACAGTAGCGGCGCCTTTGGCAAGCATATCGGCAGCATATCTGATGCGAATGTTTTTGATCATGTCGTTTGGTGTAACCCCCAGGAGCTTGTTAAACTTCCGGTAGAGCATTGATTTACTGGTAGCCATTTCATCAGTCAAAGCCTGGACGTTAAACTCCGGGTTTTCAATGTTTTTCTCAATAACATGGGTGGCTTTTTCAATAAACTCTTCATCCAGGCGGGGAATATTGGTATTGTTTATCTCGGGAGCAAAAATACATCTTCTGCGATAATAATCCTTGAGGCCTTCCCTTGCTTCCAGTATTCCGTTGACACGGGCAAGCAGCATCTCAAAATTCACAGGCTTTGTAAGGTAGGAGTCTGCGCCATACGAATAGGCTTCTGTTTTGCTTGTATCATCCGTTCGGGCAGTTAATAATATGACGGGTATATGGCTTGTTTCGAGGTTATATTTTATTGTATGGCACAGGTCAAACCCGTTCATTTCAGGCATGATCACATCGCTCACAATAAGGTCTGGCGACAAACTCCGGGCCACATCGAGGGCAAAGGCGCCATTTGGGGCCTCTTCTACAATAAAATGCTCACGCAGTGACTGTGCGAGCACGTGCCTGAGGTCGTTGTTATCTTCAACGAGCAGAATGGTTTTGGTATCTTTAGCGGTATCTGTTTGCTTTTCAACAGTCACGCCTTGTCCGGGCTGACTCATATCGTCAGTCAACATTTTCACTTCCGGCTCAGCATAAGGCTGCAGCGCCGGCTGCAGAGAGATCTCCTCTGCAGAGTATGCTTCTTTATAAATAGGGATTTCAAGCACAAACGTACTCTCACTACCGGGAACACTGCTCACATCGATACGGCCTTTATGGATTCTGCATAAGCTGTTTACCAGGTCGAGGCCGATACCCATTCCCGGAACGGCTTTATCTTCATTGACCCTCGTGAACCGCTCAAAAATGCGCTCCTGGTCTTTTTCTGATATGCCCACTCCCGTGTCGGAAATGCTGATCTGTGCCCAAGTGCCACCATCACGCTGATTTGCGAGACAATGCATCACAACACTACCGGATTCGGTAAACTTGATGGCGTTTGATAAAAGATTTTGGATCATCATTTCCATCTTCTCAGGATCAAAATAGCCTGTTATATTTTCACCGTGACAGATAAATCGAAAGCTTAAGTCTTTTTTTGCGGCTAGGGGCATGAAGCTACGGTGAATGTCGCTTAAGAGGTCCTTCAGGTCGCCCCGGCGAACGGAAAGCTTCATATATCCAATGTCAATTTTCCGCATCAACAAAAGCTGATCAATTAACTTCTTGAGCTTATTGACGTTTTTACTCATCAGCTTGTGTGCATCTGCAGCAATATTAGTGACCGCAGCGGGTCTCTCAAGCACACAATTGATAACCGACAGGGGTGTGAGCAACTCGTGCGAAAGGTTGGCAAAAGACCTTAACTTTAACTGGTGTACCTGTTCTATGCGCTGTTGCTCTACCCTTTCCAACTGCAACTGTTGTTGCATTCTGGTCCGGTGCATCCAAAACCGGCCCAATCCATATACAATCAACACCAGTATGATACCGTATACGGTAAATGCCAGCGGCGAGGCCATCAATGCCGGCTTTACCTGAAAGTGCAGTTTGGCATGCTCTTCACTCCAGGTGCCATTGGAGTTGGCAGCTTTGATCAGTAAGGTATATTTTCCACGTCTAAGGTTTGTATAAACAGCTTGCCGATGAGACGCATCCCTGTAATTCCACTCCTCATCAAAACCCTGCAACTTTATGGCAAACCTGTTGTTTTCCGGGTCTTTGTATGAAAGCGCCGTATAATGGACAGACAGTGTTTTATCCCGGTTCGATACCAACAGCGGGTCATTGGCCTTCAGGTTGAAACGAACCACCTCATTGCCAAACATGATTTTTGTAATGGCCACTTCCGGTATGATGCACGCAGATAGTTGCCTGCCGGGGTCAAACACATTGAACCCATTGTATCCGCCCATGTAAAATGCACCATCGGAAGCTATCATTTTTGCACCTTTGATATAGACATTGCCTTGCAAACCATCGGCAATGGTGTAATACATAAACTGCGGATTGTCAATATCCTGCGCATTCATACGAATAATTCCACGGTTCGTACTCAGCCACAGGTTTGCGTTATCATCCTCAAGGATGCCAAATACATGGTCCCCAATCAAGCCATCTATGTCTGAATAGGATCTGAAGCTCTTGTCTTTCTCAATAAAAACAGACAAGCCGACACGCCCCTCCGTCCCAATCCATACCCTGCCCTGCCTGTCTTCAATAATATCGTTTACACGATTACTCGGCAGGCTGGAAGGGCTGGAAGGGTCAGCAGAAAATCTTTCAAAAAACATTTCGCGGCCGGGAAAAATTCCAGTAAAACGGTTAACCCCATTGTTTAATGTACCTATCCAGTAATGCCCCCGCGAGTCCTGGTGGATGGCAGTGATATGATTGCCGCTGATGGAGCCTTTGTCTGCCTGGCTGTTAACAAAATGAAGCACTTCGTAATTGCCGGATACAGCAGGGCTGTGCTTCAGAATATACAGGCCATTATCACTACCCACCCACATATTATTATCCACATCTCTTTTAATGGTGTGCACTTTGCGCATGTTTACATTGCTGAACTTATCCTGCAAGCGTGTCATTTCGTTGTTTTCGTGATCCAAAATAAACACACCGTAGTAGCGCGTGCCCACCCAGATCCTGCCCTTATGGTCGCGCTCAAAGCTGTTTACCGTATTAAAGTTAGAAGGAAAATCCTGGTAAAGAGGAAACTCCCTGTACGAACTAAAAAGGCCTGTCGACCTGTTGTACACATAAAAACCTTCTGATTTGATACCTGTCAGCACCTCCTCCTCGTTCAGTTCAATGAAGCTAAAAACTGCAGTTTCTTTAAAAATGTTAGATGCTGACGTGGGCACTATATGGGAAAAGAAGCGATGCCTGTCAATGTTTACCTTGTGTATACCACTGCCACGTGTTCCGATCCAGACAAGCCCCTCCTTGTCTGTATAAACTTTGTAGATCTGGCTGTTATTTGGTGAAAGCGTACTGTTAATATCAATATCGATAAGATGCGGGGTTGAAAAATGGCCTTGACGGAAAATGGCGATGCCGTTATTGGAGCCCACCCAAATATTTGTATTCCTGTCTTCAGCAATAGAAAAAACAATATTTCCGGCCAAGGCATCGCTTCCTTTTTTAAAGTAATCATTGTGCAGGTAAGGATGCCTGGTTACTTCAAAACCTTCTTCAACGGAGCCTTGCATGATAAACAACCCGTGCCCCCAGCTTCCGACCCAGTAGTGGCCGGAAGAGTCTTTATGAATAGATAT
>PWNO01000128.1 GCA_003557765.1 Bacteroidales bacterium | reverse complement strand
CCTGGAAACAAAGCGTTGGTGCTGAAGTTGTTTTAAAGGACAAAAGGACAAAAAGACAAAATGTCTGAGGTCGAAAGGTCGAAGGGTCGAAAGGTCGAAAAGTCCGGGTATGCCTTGGGCCTGGGGAGGTTTGATGGTCTTTGTGCTGCGAAGATGATAACCAGGGAGGGACAGGACATAAAGACGAAATGACGAAAGGGAAGAGAGGGAGGAGGTCGAAAAGTCCGGGTGTGTGCTAAGAAAAGGGGTAATGGTGGCGGGGCTGCTAATCGGAGAAAATGGTTTCCAGGACGCTGAGTGATTTTACTTCGGGCATGCCTGCAAGGTGGTGGCGGTAGTAATCGATGGTTTTTTGCAAAAGTCTTTTGCGCAAAGCTTTGGGGATATCAAGTTGGTGCTGGTTTTCGAGTGATGACCCGGTGATTGTCATAAACGCTTGACTTTCCTCTTCGTTCATCGTGTCCTGGCTATTGCCCGCCGAGGATTGATAAACGCCTTCCCGGAGATTGAAGAAGCGATGGTGTTTGCCATGATTGTTTCCGGGATGAAAGCCCAGGTACTTGCTTAATCTTATCAGGAAGACCAGGTGGAAGTTGGTTACGGGATCTTCGGTGTTGTCGAGGTGCAGCAGGGCTGTTCGTAAAAACAGGAACAAGCCTTCATTGGTTTCCTGGTTTTTCAGGGCATGGGAAAGGATCTCTGCGAGAAATATGACCAGGCTGGTTTTTTCGACTTTAACCGGAATGGTTTGGTACGGATCTAATAGCTGTATTTCTTTGATGTGGTTAAGGCCGGCTTTCTCTTTGTGGGATACGACCATGTGGACCATGGTCAGTGGCTGGAATAGGTGTTGCTTCCTTGATGAGCGAGACTTTCTCACACCACGCACGAGATACGATTGCATGCCCAGGTCCCGGGTAAAAATCCTGGCGATGATGCTGGTTTCGCCATATTTTAGGGCATGGATCACAATGCCTTCTGTGCTGCTGATCATCCTGGTGAGTAAGCCTTAGTTCATGAACATGATTTTTGTCACCATGGTTTCTTCTCCATCATCATTGGCGGAAAACACCAGGTATACCCCAGTTGAAGGCCTCCGGCCGCGCATGTCCTGTCCATTCCATATCGCCTGACCTCCTTCTGCCACGGTTTCCCATACCAGGTTTCCACTGATATCGGTGATTTTGACATTGGCGTTTCTCACCAGGCCTTTTACAGCTATGTAACCATCATAGCCCCTTCTGACCGGATTGGGATAAGCATATACCTCATCACTGTGCCGGGCTCCCGCCTTTGTGGCAAAGCCCCTGTAAGATGCCAGTCCCCTGTCGGTAGCAAAGAATATTTCTCCGTTTTGATCGTTGATGGCAATATCCAGGATGTTATTCGATGGAATGGGACTGTTCCCTTCGTGAAAATGGAAGATGGTTTCTCTGCCATCTGCTGAAAGAAGAAAAGCACCGGAGCGTGCTGTGCCGAACCATTTTTTGTTGGATCCATCGACAGTGATTGCGGTGACGGTTTCTGTTTCCAGGAGGTATCCTGCAAAGCCGTCCTCCTGTTCCACGATGATGCGATGGGCATCAAAGGGACTGCCATCAAATGCCCTTGCCGGTGAATAAAAAACACCTACACCTTGTTCCGTACCAACCCACACATATCCATTATGGTCAACCGCCATGCTGTGCACACGATTGGATGGCAGTCCGCCGTTCCCTGATTGGGTGGTAAGCCTTCTTGAATCAAAGCTTTGTGTGTTGTTAAGCGAATGCTCCTTAAAGAGAAATATGCCATCTCCATGCAGGTTTACCCATTTCTGGTTGTGCCTGTCTATGATGATATTGCCCACCATTGCCTGGGAGCCCAAAGTGCCTCCGCTGCCAAATGCCATCCATTCACCATCAGGCTTTTTTACGGAGAGGGGGTGTTCTGTTTCGGAATTGGTCACCCATAGGTTTCCGTTCTGGTCCAGGGCTGTACCACCAACGCGCAGGTAGTCATCTAATCCTGCACGTTTTTGTAAGGTGCTGTTGGTTTCGTCATATCGTTCAACAACGCCATCTGTACTGAGGACGATCATCCCGCCATGCCAGGCTGCGGCATAAGCCCTTTCTGGATTGGCGGGATCTACAGTGACGTCAATGATATCTCTTACATCATCAATCACAGGGAACTGCCATCGATTGTAGCGGGTCCATTTCCCGTTTTCAAAGAAATAAAAACCGTCGGCATTCCATTCATTAGACCCTCTGTAAGACTTTCCGCCGGGAACCACCCACAACCTGCCTCCACCGGTATCTAATCCAAATGCATTCGGGTAATCCATCCCCTCCAGCACGATCTGCTCATAACTCTGGGCTCCGAGTTGTCTGACAAGACCTCTTCGCCGGTCAGCAATCCAAAGCCTGCCGCTGGAATCGTATAAAGCATCATTAGGCGTGGGGCTTCCGCTGTAATAATTGTTCAGCTGTTTAACAATGGACATGTTTGCATCAAAGATATCGAGCCTGCCACCTGAAGCCACCAGCAACTTGTCGTTGCTGGTGCGCACAGACCGGATGGAGGTGTCATCAAAACCGTTTTCAGGGGCTAATGATTGCCAGTCCTGGCCATCATGGTAAAGCAGAATATCCTCTGCCTGCATCTGCCGCACCACAAAGATCTTTTCTGCATGTGATGCCACAAAGCTGAAAGTCTCATTGTTATCATGGCTCACGGCCATGCGCTGCCAGTTCCGGTAATCAGCCAGGTTCGGGGCAGTTGCTTCTGCATAAAGCAGGCCAGCATTGGTGGCAGCGTAAATCAGCGAATCGGTTACAAGGAGGTCGTTCACATTGACCATGCTGCCATATGGGCCAATGAACCAGGTGTCCAGAATCAGCCTTTCCGACACATCAAGTTCCACCACGCCAAAATCACAAGCCAGCAGCGTGCTTTCTTTAGCGGTAATGATCTGGTTAATGGTTTTGCTTCCAAATATGGAGGCTTGCATGATGTCTGGAATGTTCAAAAACTGGTTGTTGCGCATCAGGTCGAGGTTGCCATTCTCGTATCCGATAAGCAGCACCTCCTCCTGCTTATCCCAATGAATTGCAGATATTCCAAAGTCGTTAAGGCCATTGACCTTATTGATCCTTTTCATGCTGTTGTCGGCCTTGTTAAAGGCCACCATACCATAAGGGGTTGCTCCGACAATGTGGCTGCTTGTTTCAGCCAGCCGTGTGATCTCATTGTTGGGCAGATGGTGACGCCAGTGACCGATCGCGATATCACCGGCATGTAGCCCGGATGCATGAAATAGTAAAATGATGATTGCCAAGCTATGCAGCAAAAAAGGGATAATAACGCTTTTCATAAATAATGTTATGCTAATCGCTGACTTGCGTGTCAGAAAATTTCACGACGGAAATAGTCCCTGGGTGATTCAGATTCTTCTATATTGGAGCAATCTGTCTCTATTGATGGTGGGTGAAGCGGGGGCTCAAAGTCATCTTTGCTGATGTCGATGGCTTCATCTTCATATAAAAAGGTCATGTATTTAGCCCATATCGGCAATGCGGTATTAGCGCCCTGGCCAAGGCTGAGTGTTCTGAAACGGATGCCCCGGTCCTCTCCGCCCACCCAAACCGTGGTTGCCAGTTCAGGTGTGATGCCCACAAACCATCCGTCTGAATTGCTTTGCGTGGTACCAGTTTTTCCGGCTATGGGGTGGTCAAAGCCATAACGGAAACTCAGTCGCTGACCTGTGCCTTCAGATACCACACCTTTCATCAGCTCAAGCATTAGCCAGGCTGTCTCTTCATTCATGGCTTCCTGCCTTTCAGGCACAAAGGCTTCAATGAGGTTGCCACTCTGGTCTTCAATGTGAGTGATGAATGTTGGTTCAATATACACACCTTTGTTGGCAAAGGTAGCATTGGCACCTGCGACTTCATAGAGTGACAGGTCTGGTGTGCCCAGGGCAATGGCATAGACCGGGTCTATCGGACTATTTATTCCAAGCCTTCTTACCAGCCTGACCAGCGCCTCCGGAGAATACCTTTTCATCAGGAAGGCAGAGATGTAGTTTACCGAGTTGGCCAGTGCCCACTGAAGGGTTACCATTTCACCTTCACGGGTGTCACTTGCATTTTTTGGAGTCCAGAGGGTGCCGTCATAGAGCTCAAAACTGACAGGTGTGTTGGGAACCTGCGTGCAGGGGCCGAACTCGCCCTCCTGCATGGCCAGCGTGTACAGAAAGGGTTTGAAAACAGAACCCACCTGCCGCCTGCTGCCCATGGCATGGTCATACTTAAAATGGTTGAAGTCAATGCCACCCACATAGGCTTTAATATGCCCTGTTTGCGGCTCCACAGACATCATGCCTGCATGAAGAAAGTGCTTGTAGTACCAAATAGAATCCAGGGGCGACATGATGGTGTCTATCTCTCCCTCCCAGGAAAATACCCGCATCGGTCTGGGCTCATTAAAGCTTTCCATGATTTCTTCTTCCGACAAGCCTTGCTGTCGCAGACTCCTGAAGCGATCAGACCTGCGGATGGTCCTGTTGATGTTTTCTTCCACTTGCTGGTTGGTAAGATCAATGTCATATGGGGCGTTGGTATAGCCTCTCCAGTGGTTGAAAAACTCAGGTTGCAGGTAGTTGCCCATGTGCTCGCGCACAGCTGCTTCCGCATGTCGCTGCATCCTGGCGTCGATGGTGGTATAGATCCTAAGTCCATCCCTGTAAATGTCATAGGATGTGCCATCAGGTTTCATTGTGGTTCTGCTCCAACGGTTCAGCTCCATGCGCAGCTGTTCCCTGAAATAAGTTGCAATACCGGTACGGTGATCCTGGATCTGGAATTCAGACATGTCGAGTGGAATCTGTCTGATGGAGTCGAGCTCTTCCGGTGTGATGTATTGGTACCTGGCCATTTGGGTAAGCACTACCTGGCGTCGGTTTAAAGCCCTTTCGGGGTTTCGTACCGGATGATACCAGGAAGGTGCCTTTAGCAGGCCCACCAGCATGGCAGCCTCTTCTTTCTTCAACTCCGCGGGGGAGGTGTTAAAATAGGTCTTTGCTGCAGATTTGATACCAAAAGCATGGCTGCCGAAGTCAACCGTGTTGAGATACATGGCAATGATCTCATCTTTGGTATATCTGCGTTCAAGGCGGGCCGCTGTCAGCCACTCCTTGAATTTGATAATGGCAATCTGGAAAGCAGATGGGTTTTCCTGCCGTGGAAAGAGGTTCTTTGCCAGCTGCTGACTCAGTGTACTGCCCCCTCCGGCACTCCGCTGGCCCCCAATGATGTTGCGAAATAATACCCTGAACACACTGCGGACATCCACTCCCGAATGATACCTGAAACGGATATCCTCTGCGGCCAGCAGGGCATTGACCATATCGGGTGAGATATCCTCATATTGGACATTGGAGCGGTTGTGAATGTAGAAAGTGCCCAGTAACTCACCATCAGCAGCATAGATTTCACTGGCCAGGTTGCTCCTGGGATTTTCAAGCTCTTCGAATGATGGCATGAAACCCCACAATCCTGCTGATATGGAAATAAAAAGTAAAATCACAAGTACCACAGGAGTGGCAAAAAGTACCCAGAAAAACCGTGTATACTTGTGCTTTATTCTTGTATTGTCGGTCATGATCAGTCTTTGTGATATCAAAAAAACGTTGCTGTCTTTGAATTATTTTAATTACTTACGCTCAATCCTTATGCCAATGTCCGAAATACCAGGTAATTCTTTGTAACGCATGCCTTGGGCTACTTTAAATGTATACTCGCCTTTGTGAGGGAACCATACATCATCTCTGAAAAGAAAGCGATTGGATTTGATGTGGCCAAAGCCTTTACCTGTCCATGACCCATCACGTGCCGCGAGGATGCACTCCAGGGTGTCTCGCAATACACGCCCACCGGGAAACTCAATATCCATAAATAAAAAAAGATTGCTGTACGGATAGTCCGTGGTGTTTCGCACGTCGAGGTACAGCTGATGCAGCGACAAGGTATCATCAATCTGAACGGCAAAGTGCAAGGTGTCTTCCATATGCCAGGCCTTCGTATTTACCTGCTGTGTATTATGGAATACCACATGGCCGGTGCAGGACACGATCAACATGAAGGCCATCATGAGTAGGCCCCAGCTTGTTAAACGAAGTGTGTGCATTGGGTTTTAGCTTTGCTTTTTCGTTGGCTTGCGTGATGACTTATTTCTCCTTTTGCGCTTTTTGTTTCGCTTGCTTTTTTCCGGGTTGTCAAAACGCGTAAGGCTGTCCTCGAGGTCATTGCCTGCATTATACAGGTTGTTTTTGCCGGTCTCTGCGGGCTGGTCACCGTCCATCAGTTCCGCTGGTTGTTCGTTACGCGCGTTCATCTGCAAAATCGCGTTTACCCGCTCCACTGAGATCATCACAATATGGTTTGGCGCATCATTATAGGCATATCCAATGTGCTTTTTCAGGACGTCCATTTTTTGGAAGGTGGCTGTTCCTTTTTTTGTGATAAGTTCTTTTCCCGTATCGGGGAAGTCCCTCAGCATATCCTTGTAACAGCTGTTTTCATAATTGATGCAGCATTTCAGCTTGCTGCACTGGCCGGCAAGTTTTTGTGGGTTTAATGACAGTTGTTGCGTACGGGCACTGTTGGTGGAGACGGACTTGAATTTGGTCAGCCAGCTCGCACAACAAAGTTCTCTGCCGCATGATCCGATGCCACCCAGCCTGCTGGCTTCCTGCCGCATCCCGATCTGTCGCATCTCAATGCGCACGCCAAAGGCATCTGCCAGCACCCTGATTAACTCCCGAAAGTCGACCCTGTCGTCTGCCGTATAATAAAAAATTGCTTTGGTGCGGTCTCCCTGGTATTCAACGTCGCTGATCTTCATTTCGAGGTTGAGCGAAGCGGCAATTTCACGTGAGCGAAACATGGTACTGTCCTCCTGCTTTACCGCAGTCACCCATTTCTCAATGTCTGAGACCTTCGCTTTGCGGTAAACCCTTTTGAGCTCATCAAGCCGCTCTTTGACATTTTTTGCCTTCATCTGAAGCTTAACTACTTCCCCGGTAAGGGTGACGATGCCGATATCGTGCCCGGGCGAAGCTTCCAAGCAACGATATCACCCACCTTCAGGTCAAGGTCAGGGGTGGACCGGAAAAAATCTTTTCGGCTGTTCTTGAACCTTACTTCTACAACACTTAAAGAGGTGTGTACTTCAGAAGGTTTAATGTGACGAAGCCAATCATGGGCATCAAGCTTGTTGCAGGAGTGTCTGAAAACATCAAGCTGACGTGTATGTGGTTGCGGCACGGAACAACAGCCCCTGGTCAGAAACGATTGTTCGTTATGTTTTTCCAATTTATTGCACGTTTAAATGATTAACAAACACCAGATTCGCATTGGTGTATAACCTGCAAAGATAGTAAAAATCACTATTTTATTCCACATTCACCTGCAATTGTCTGACAAGCTGAAAAGACAGATCAGTAAACAGTATGCGTGCATTGGCATTTCGCTCGAGGTGCATGATGGCCTTATCGAAAGCTTCTACAACCTGAATGGTGTTTTTATGATTTAAGAAAGGTGAAAACCTATGAATGAACTTGCTTTCCTCACCTTCCAATCGCACCATCTCCTGTAGCTTGTAATTGTGCAGCAAGGCCATCCTGAAAATTTTGAGACCGTAGAGCAGGAATGACTTTTGCTTTTCACGACCTCCCTTGGCGACTGTCTCCACCCAGCGAATGATGTGGGCAGCATCGTTTTTATAGCAATGGCGCATCCACTCCCTGAACGATTCAAAGTCGGCCAGTTGTTCTTCGTCATGCTTAGTGAGCTGTAGTGCTTCCGTGATGCTACCTCCGGTGAGAAAGGCAATCTGCTTTGCTCGTTTATTTTCAATTTGATAACGGTCTGTCAGCGCCTGCAACACTGCTGCCTCATCAGGAACGAACAGTTTTACAACCTGTGTGCGGGAAAGGATTGTATTCAGCACCCTGTCCTTGTTCTCCGACACCATAAGGAATACCGTGTTGGGCGGCGGTTCCTCCAACACTTTTAGCAACTTGGGTGCTGCACTGTGGTAGATCTTTTCCACCATGTACATGACAATGATCTTATAAGGGCTTTCGTAAGACTTCATGCCGAGGTGCCGGATGATGTCGTTACAGTCGGTGGCATTGATGATGGCCTGTTTGTTTTCCACGCCAAGTTTTTGCAGCCACTGATAATAGGTAAAATAGGGGGTATCCAGGAGCAAGTCTCTCCACCTGTCGGTAAAAAGCTTGCTGCTGACCTTGTCTCTGTCTTTGTGCGTGTCATTCGAAGCCGACGGAAAAAAGAAGTGGGTGTCGGGATGAATGAGTTTGTCATGTTTCAAACACGAGGGACAAGTTCCGCAAGCATCATCCTGGCCTCTGTCCTTGCAATGAATGTACCTTGCAAAGGCAAGAGCAAGCGCTAAAGCACCAGTGTCGTCACTGCCAAGGAATAATTGTGCGTGGCTGATGCGCTTCTCCTCTGTCTGACGGATCAGCTGTTGCTTTATCCTGTGTTGACCAATGACCTCTCTGAAAAACATCGTGTAACATGCATTTGTTGGTGTAATCCGATTTTGGGCTGGTTTTTTATAGTGATTTGGTTAACAGGACTATAAGCATTGGCTCCATGCCTGTTAACTCACAACAAACCTACGTCATTTTTTATACATGATGAAGATTTTCTGTTGATTATTTTGTTGCACCATGCAACATTTAAATGAACATTTCGTAATACATTTCGTTACAACTGGTCAAAAATAATCATGGCAAAAGCCAAAACAATAAAATGGTTCATAATTAAAAAGGTGCAAAAAGTCGATACAATCAATCTTTTTGTACCTTTGTGGGCTTTTTTAGGAACGAATACGTATACTTCATGAGTAATCAACGAAAAAGAAACCTTCTCTTCGTTGCCATTCCCTTGCTTCTTTTTACTGTGGTCATCTTAACAACACGTGATTTTGCCTTTAAGGACGATATGCATGATCAAGTGCAAGGGAAAGGGACACAGCTTGAAAAGATCCTGGAACGTGGCTATATCAAAGCCATTACAGACTATAACTCTACCAACTATTTTATTTACCGGGGGAAACCCATGGGTTACCACCTGGAGTTGCTGCAGCATTTTGCTGCCCATCTGGGCGTCGACCTGGAATTACAGATTTCCAATGACCTGGAGAATAGCATGCAGATACTCCTGGAAGAGGATCGCAGTGATTTGATTGCCAAGAGCATTCCCGTCACCAAATCGCACAGGGCAAAGCTTGATTTCTCGCTGCCACACAGTCGTACCAGACAAGTATTGGTTCAGCGTAAACCAGCCCATTGGTACAACATGCGATCATATGACATTGAAGACAAGCTTATACGTAGCCAGCTTGATCTTTCGGGTAAGACCATTCACGTGCACCAACATGCTGTTTCAGTGATGCGAATAAAACACCTGATGGAAGAGATCGGTGACAGCATTCACCTGGTGAAACGTCATGAAGACACGGAGACTTTGATAGAAGAAGTGGCCCGGGGTGATATCGACTACACGGTTAGTGAAGAGCATCTGGCGCGCCTTCATGAAGTGTATTATGCAAATATTGATGCCCAAACACCGCTGAGTTTTGAGCAAAACCTGGCCTGGGCTGTTCGCCAGGGAGAAACAGACCTGGTTGAAGCCATAAACGAATGGCTTGAGGAGTTCATTGAAAGTCCGCAATATGCGCGAATCTATGACAGATACTATAACAATCCACGCAGTGTATTCATTGCCAAAAGTGATTTGCACTCCCTTGGCGGAGGAAACATTTCGGTTTTTGATGATTACTTCAAACGATATGCAGACATTATTGGCTGGGACTGGCGCCTGATTGCTTCATTGTCTTTTCAGGAGTCACGATTCAATCCTTCAGCGGTATCGTGGGCGGGAGCTTTCGGCATCATGCAGTTGATGCCGGAGACTGCCAGTTTTTTGAACATCCATGATGGCTCTGAAGTGCATGAACATATCGCAGCCGGCATTCGGTATTTGAAATGGCTTGACGAGCGGTTGCAGGATAAGATCAAAGATGATGACGAGCGGGTAAAGTTTGTGCTCGCTTCTTATAATGCAGGCATCGGACATGTGCTGGATGCAAGACGGCTTGCTGAAAAGTATGGCAAAAACCCGAATGTGTGGCGCGACAATGTGGATTATTTTTTGCTAAACAAGTCTGATCCCAAGTACTATCGCGATCCGGTGGTAAGATATGGTTATGCCAGGGGTGCTGAACCTTATTACTATGTGACCGAGATCCAGGAGCGATATCGTCATTATAAAAACATATTGGAAAGGTAAATCGGACATTCCAAACCCACATAAAGACGCCGGTATCATTCATCCGGCGTTTTTTTTATGGATTAATGGGCTTCGAGCCAGTTGTCGCCTGTGTTCATTTCCACCACCACGGGGACATCCAGCTTGATGGCGTGCTGCATTTTATTCTCCACGATGGGCATGAGCTCTTCGGTTTCATCCTTGCGTGCATCGAAAACAAGTTCGTCATGCACCTGCAGCACCATCTTACTCTTCATGTCCTTGTTCACCATCTCGCGGTGAATGGCAATCATGGCCATCTTGATCATATCGGCTGCCGTGCCCTGGACTGGCGCATTGATGGCGTTACGCTCTGCATAGCCCCGCACAACGCTGTTTGAGCTGTTGATATCGCGGACATAGCGTCTTCTTCCCATCATCGTGAGCACGTACCCATGCTCCCTGGCAAAGGCAATGTTTTGGTCCATGTACTCCTTTATGCCGGGATATTTGTTGAAATACTGGTTGATGATTTCTGCGGCTTCAGCACGTGGTACGCCAAGACGCTCCGACAGCCCGAAGGCCGAGATCCCATAAACGATGCCGAAGTTGACCGTTTTGGCATTGCGGCGCATCTCTTTGGTTACGTCATCAATGGACACTTCATATACTTTTGCAGCGGTGGCCGTGTGAATGTCCAGCCCTTCCTGAAACGCCTCTTGCATTGCTTTATCTCCGCTAAGGGAGGCGATGATGCGCAGCTCGACCTGACTGTAATCAGCTGCCAGTAAGGTATGCTCCTTGTCGCGGGGTACGAAGGCCTTGCGGATCAGCCGGCCCTCCTCTGTACGGATGGGGATGTTCTGCAGATTGGGATTATTGGATGACAAACGCCCCGTTGCTGCCACTGTCTGGTTAAAGGAGGTATGAATACGGCCGGTGTTTTCGGAAATCAATTTGGGAAGCGCATCCACATAGGTCGACTTAAGCTTGGTAAGCGATCTGTATTCCAAAATCTTTGGGATGATGGGATGCTTGTCCCTTAACTTCGACAGGACATCCTCACTCGTACTGTATTGTTTGGTCTTGGTGCGCCTGGCTCCGCTAGCTACTTTCAGCTTGTCGAACAAAATCTCCCCAAGCTGTTTGGGCGAGCCGATGTTAAAACGGGTGCCAGCCCATCCATAAATTTCTTTTTCAGCCTCTTCGATGTGTTTGCGAAGCACTTCCGCATAGTCTTTGAGTGCCTGTTTGTCGATACGCACGCCTGCATCTTCCATGTCGGCGAGTACGTGTACCAGTGGGGCTTCCATCTGTTCAAAGAGTTCCAGCAAGGCGTGTTCCTTTAACCTGGGTGCAAACACCTCCCTTAGCTGCAAAGTAATGTCCGCATCTTCGCAAGCATAAGGGGTGACTTTTTCCAGGGATACGTTGCGCATGCTCTTCTGATTTTTGCCTTTCTTCCCGATCAGTGCTTCAATGGGAACAGGCCTGTAATCGAGATAGGTTTCAGCGAGTACGTCCATGTTGTGCCGCATATCGGGTTGCAGCAGGTAGTGGGCAAGCATGGTGTCGAAGAGCTTGCCATTGACCTCAATGCCATACGGTTTCAGTACGCCGATGTCAAACTTGAGGTGCTGACCGGTTTTTTCAATGTCCGGATTGGCAAACACCTCCCTGAAAGATGCAGCGAGCTTCATGGCTTCTTCCCGGCCTTCAGGAAAAGGAACGTAAACAGCTTCTCCTGGCTTGAGGGCAAATGCGATGCCCACCAGGTCCTTGTTTGACTTGTCGAGGCCAGTGGTTTCGGTGTCGAAGCAGAACATCTTTGTCTTTTTTAGCCGGCCAATGAAGGTGTTGATCTCCTTCGTTCCGGTAAGGGCTTTGTAGTTCTTCTCCCGGGCCAATTTTTCGAGCCTTTCTGCAGCCTCCTGCGCAGGGTCAGCGAAGGTGTTTGCGTCATCAAAAAGATCCATCTGACCGGTCTGACGGATGGCTTTTTTGGTAGTTTCTTCCGGGATGATGTCCTTATCAGAAAACACCCTCCGGGCAAATGTTTTGAATTCAAGTTCTTCAAACAGGGGAATCAGCTTTTCCGGATCGGGGTCTTTTCTTTCAAGGTCACTGATCTTGGCCTTTACCGGGACATCGAGGATGATGGTGGCCAGGCTTTTAGACATCAGGGCCTGCTCCTTGTTTTCTTTCAGGCTTTCCCGGCTGCGTTTTTCCTTGATCTGATCCAGGTTTCCCAGGATGTTTTCCATTGAACCAAATTCGCTGATCAGGTTCTTTGCTTTTTTCTCGCCGATGCCGGGCACCCCCGGGATGTTATCCGATGAATCTCCCCAAAGCCCCAGGATGTCAATCAGTTGTTCCGGACGTTCGATGCCAAACCTTTCACATACCTCTTTTACTCCCCATAGTTCGGCGTCATTGCCCTTGCGGGCTGGCTTGAGCATATAAATTTTTTCGGAAACAAGCTGTCCGAAGTCCTTGTCGGAAGTCATCATATATACCGTGAAGCCTTCTTTTTCGGCCTTTTTCGCCAGGGTGCCGATGATGTCGTCGGCTTCATAACCATCCAGCATCAGCACAGGAATCTGAAAGCCTTCAAGGAGTTGCTGAATATAAGGCAGAGATGCCTGTATGTCTTCCGGCATATCTTCCCGGTTGGCTTTGTAGGCCTCGAAGTCGGTTTTGCGCAGGGTAGGAGCCACGGAGTCGAAGGCCACAGCGATGTGGCTGGGGTCTTCTTTTTTCAGTACTTCGGTGAGGGTGTTTGCGAAACCAAGGATGGCCGAGGTGTTCTGTCCTTTGGAGTTGATTCGGGGATTGCGGTTCAATGCATAATAGGCCCGGTAGATGAGGGCCATAGCGTCAAGCAGGAGGAGCTTCTTCTTCTCTGGCATCTTCTTGTTTTTTTACAAAGATAGCCAATAAAATGAGTGGTCTTTTCATCACCTTGCGGGAAGCCTAACCGGTATTATATCATGTCAAAATCTCAGGAAAATAGTGGGTTATGAGATGGGCTTTCTTTGATTTTCGTATTGAAGATATTCCTTGCGCTCCAGGATCTCATTCAGCGCCATGGCGACCCGGAACACTTCATGGTAAGTATTGTATAGGGCCACCGGGGCGATGCGGATGATGTCGGGTGCACGGAAATCAGGCACGATGCCCCGGGCTTTGAGGGCTTCATTGACGCGAAGGGCGATTTCGGGGTGGGCGAGTGCCACGTGCCCTCCCCGGCAATGGTCTTCTTCGGGGGTGATGATGGCAAAGCCGTTATTGTCACCGGGGAGCATTTCACGGATCAGTTGCTTTAAAAATGAGGTCAACCGGAGGGATTTTTCGCGAATGGCATCGATGCCTGCTTCATTGATGATTTGCAATGACCCCTCCATGGTTGATGCACCGAGTACGCCTGGTGAACTGATCTGCCAGCCACCGGCGTGGCGGGCATGCTCAAACTCCGGAAGCATGTCAAACTGCTTTTCTTTTATATAGCCGAACCAGCCCGGGGTCATGGGTTTCTGGTCGAAGTGCTTTTGGTTGACATAAAGGAATGCGGTGCACCCCGGACCGCCATTGAGGTATTTATAGCTGCAGAAGGCAGCAAAGTCAACACCCCACTGGCTGAACTGGTGGGGAATGGCTCCTGCAGAATGGCTGCAGTCGAAGCCGATCGGGATGTTCCTTTTATGGGCCTCGTGTGTGAGATAAGCCATATTCAGGAGCTGGCCACTGGCGTATAATACCGAGGGGAGGTACACCAGGGCCACCTCGTCGGTCATCATCGACACGATCGTGTCTTCATCCAGGTTGTAACCATCGTGGCTGGGTGCGAGAAGCAGTTCTTTTTTGGGATCAAGGCCTTTTTGCCTGATTTGCCCTTGCAGGGCATACATGTCAGATGGAAAGTTGAGTTCATCTGCCAGGATTTTGGTACGTTTACCTTTGGGTTGGTAAAAGGTGGATACCAACGCATGGATGTTTACGGTGGTGGTGCCTGTAAAAATCAGCTCGCCGGGTCTGGCGCCCACCAGGTCAGCTGCCATCTCACCGATCTGCTCAGCAAAATAAAACCAGGGCCTTTCACCCTGAAGCCATCCCTTAATGCCAAGGGTCTTCCATTCGTTCAGCAAGCGCAGCAAGGACTTTTCTGCGTCGACACTCAGCAGGCCCAGGGAGTTCCCATCCACATAAATGGTGTTTTCCGGGATATAAAACCTGCTGCGAAAATGTGCCAGCTGGTCTTTGTTATCCAATTCCAGTGCCTTGTTTTCCATGTGTTGAATAAGGTCAAAAGGTCGAAAAGTCGAAATGACAGCCCTCTGCCAGCATAAGGTGTCAAGATATTATGTGGCGGCCTCAAACTGTTTGAGAAAGCGAAGATCATTTTCAAAAAACATCCTCAGATCGCGAATCTGGTAAATGATCATTGCAATGCGTTCGATGCCCATGCCAAAGGCATATCCTGTGTATTTATTGCTGTCGATGCCGCAGTTCTCGAGCACGTTGGGGTCGACCATGCCGCAACCCATGATCTCCAGCCAGCCGCTATACTTACACACCGTGCAGCCTTCTCCCCCGCAGAGCGTGCAGGACACATCCATCTCTGCCGACGGTTCGGTAAAAGGAAAAAATGAGGGTCGAAGCCTGACCTTTGTCTCTTCTCCAAACATTTCACGGGCAAAATAGAACAGGGTTTGCTTCATGTCAGCGAAAGAAACCGCCTCATCAATATAGAGTCCTTCTACCTGGTGAAAAATACAATGTGCCCTGGCGGAAATGGCTTCATTTCGGAAAACCCGGCCGGGCGAAATGGTCCGGATCGGTGGCTGCTGGCTCTCCATCACGCGAACCTGCACAGAGGAAGTGTGTGTGCGCAAAGCAATATCAGGGCCTTTTTCCACAAAAAACGTATCCTGCATGTCTCTTGCCGGATGCTCTTCCGGAAAGTTCAGTGCACTGAAATTGTGCCAGTCATCTTCAATCTCCGGCCCTTCTGAAATCACAAATCCAATACGCTGAAAGATGCTGTTTATACGGTTTCTGATAATAGACAAGGGGTGCCTGGTGCCCAGCGGGTCAAAGTTGACCGGCATGGTCATATCCGGTTTGTCTGCACGCTGCTTCCGGCTCCCTTCGGTGGTTTCAATCCGGGCTTTAACGGCATGGACTTTATCTGCTGCAGCCTGCTTCAGCTCATTGAGCTTTTTGCCCATCTCTTTACGCTCTTCCGGGGCTACCGTCTTAAAATCCTGAAACAATGCCGGGATCGCTCCTTTTTTTGAGAGCATTTTTACCCGGAATGCTTCTGCTTCCTCCAGCGTTTGAGCATCAAAGGCCTTTACTTCTTCAATCAGGCTGTTAATCTTATCAAGCATGATCTTCCAGTGATTTACAAGATTTTCACTTCAATGATCCGCACATCTTCTTTGGGCCTGTCGCGGTCGTCAGTTTCTGTGTCGGCGATCTGGTCAATGACCTCCATGCCATTCACCACCTGGCCAAAGACGGTATAGGTTTCGTCGAGGTGCGGTACGCCGCCCTTTGTTTTATATACTTCTCTTTGCTCCTCAGTCAGTGGCTGATCACGGCGCGCATCCATCTGGTCGAGCTCTTCATCACTCCAGCGCCTGCCTTGCACAATGTAAAACTGGGATCCCGATGATTCCCTTTCGGGGTTCACCTGGTCACCCTGGCGTGCAGCTGCCAGTGCCCCTTTCTGGTGGAACAGCTCCGGGACAAACTCTGCCGGGATGGTATATCCGGGACCGCCTGATCCCAGGGGTTCACCAGGCACGGCATCCTTGCTCATGGGGTCGCCGGTCTGGATCATGAATCCTTCTATCACCCGGTGAAAGAGCAGGCCATTATAAAATCCGTCTTCCACAAGCTGAATAAAATTGTCACGATGCTGGGGCGTTTCATTATGCAACATGATGGTCATGTCACCTTTGTCGGTTATGATCAGAACCCTTGTTTCATCACCATTGCCCGCATGGTGGTCTTTCGCTTGTAAATTCGCTGTGTTTCCCATCGTCATAAATAATAGTCCAAAAAATAATGCAAAAACTGTTTGTGTCTTCATGGGTGTAAATATTATTAAAACGTCAAAATGTGGAAAAGTCCTGAAGCCCCAAAGCCAGCAGCCAACAGCCAACAAAGATACACATAAATTTTTCAGGCTATATATCAGACTGAATGGATCAGTTAAAGGAGGGGTTGGCCCAGGAAAGGGGCACCAGTGGAGTGAACTGCCCGGGGTTCGTGCTGAGGCGTCCCTGGTAATTGCCTTCCACACGCAGTCCCATTCTCTTGTAATGGTCTACTGAATCCGTGCTGCTGACTGGTGCATTGAGTTCTACGCGGAATACATTGCTGTGCTTG
>PWNO01000230.1 GCA_003557765.1 Bacteroidales bacterium | reverse complement strand
GGAACAGGCTGATGTGATTCATGATGGGGCTCTGGCTTTTGATGGTTGCACCATGGGCCTTCAGTCTGCGGATTGCAGCAATGGTGCTGGGGTTCATCAACTCACGGGGAGTTGAAAAATGCGACATGAATACCAATTGAATACCATTGTCATAAAGCTTCTGAAAAAGGGAAAGCATCTTGTCATAAGAGCTCTTGATGATCATTTCCGGATCATACGTAAGTACACGTGTGCCCAAACGGATGCTCTTCACATGGCTCATTTCGGGATCCTCAATGATCGGCGTGATGTATTCTTCAAAGCGATCTGCCTTGATAAAGCCGGCATCTCCACCAGTGATAAGCACATCGGTGACCTCTTTGTGCTGCTTCAGGTATTCGTGAATTTGGTAAATGTCTTTCTGAATGAACATATCTTCATCGCCGCGAACCTGAGCGTGGCGGAAGCAATAGTTGCAGAAAGCGAAACAGTTTTGTGTCTGGATGTCAAAAATCAGCTGACATTGCGGGTATTTGTGCTGGCTGCCTTCCACCACTTCAGTCATGCCATTTTCGTTCACAAAGGTGGGTTTGTTCAACAATTGTTTTCCGTCGTGCGGATTGGTTTCCCTGATGTAGTCCTTGATGATCTTTTCCTTTTCCTCTTCTGAACCGGCATTCAGATAGGCTTTGGTGATGTCGGGCCGTATCATTCCGGGCTGCGGAAACACAAGCTGAAAAACGGAGTCCTTTTCAAAGTTTGACCAGTTGATGGTGTTCAGTACGTGCTTGGTTGCCATGAACCGGTATACCTTTATAAAAAGCTCACGCTCCTCAAGGTGGCCGATATGGAACCCGTGGTCACTCAAAACTTTGACAATCTCACGGAAACCTTTAAGTCCGTAATACTGCTTTTTGTCATTAAACAGAAACTCTGCTTCTTCTTTCAGGCCTGAATGCTGCGGATAGGCCGTATGCAGCCGCTCCAGCAGACCACCAGGCAGCAAATCCTCTTCCTTTATGTTGAAAACGGTATCCGCATCATAGTGAAAACGGTGCATCAGCTCATCCACATAATTGGCCGGGAACTTTACTTTTTGATTTTTGGGTTTGGTGATGGTTTTGTCCATTTCTGATAAAAGATTTTTATGATGATTGTTGCTATTTATATGTTGATTATCAGCAATTTAAAAAATAAACGCATATATATCAATTGCATGCGACAAAAATAATCAAATTGCCCTAATAAGCAAAGGAAAAACATGCCGGAAACCTTTTTTATTTAAGTGTTTCAAAGCAATGAAGCTTTTATTGTTATATATGTGGAAAGGTCAGGCGAAATGGATACTTCCCCCGATGGCATTTTTGGATGCACCGGTTACCGAAGCCAGGCAATTGTGCTCTTTGCGCAGACAAAGTACTCCCAGCCAGGCAAAGATCAGCGCCTCTTTAAAGTCGATAATCTGTTTATCCGGAATGCTTAATTTGATATGGCTTCCCAGGTTATCTTTAAGCAATTCGATAAAAAAGGAATTGTATGTCCCGCCACCGGTAACCAAAACATTTTTGCAATTTGGGATGCGTTTTATGATCTCTGCGATCTGAAACGCTGCATGGTGGCAAAAGGTATGCAGCAGATCCTCAACACCGGAATCAGTTCCTGACAATAATGGCTGAATAAACTCATTAACCCATTCTTCACCAAGACTTTTGGGAGGTTCCTGAAGGTAATAGGGGATACCATTAAGCTTTCTCAACAATTCGCCATCCAGCAATCCAGAACGTGCAATATGTCCGGAAGGATCGAAATCGAGCAATCCGGTATTGCCCTGTATTTGGGCATTGCTAACCATGCGATTAAGAACAAAGTTCAGCGGACAGATGTCAAAAGCGATCCGTTGCCCGCCAGATTCGAAAGAGATGTTGGTAAACCCGCCCAGGTTCAGGCACGCGTCGTATTTAGCAAATAATTGTCGGTCAGCGATTGGCACAAGCGGTGCACCCTGACCACCCAGCGCCACATCAGCCGACCTGAAATCTGATACGGTGTTGCACCCAGAGCTTGCGGCAATGGCAGCACCATGCCCAATTTGAAATGTATAGCCCTGATCCGGTTTGTGAAAGACCGTATGTCCGTGGCTGGCAACAAGCAGGTCTTTCTTGTCGATATGGTGGTCATTGATGAAGCCGCTGACTTGTTTTCCGAGAAAATGCCCATATGCCATGTGAAGCGACATCAGCTGATCCCCGGTTAGCTGTCCGGCATGCTTTAGTTTATCGGTCCAATTAGCGGGATAGGCAATCGTATTTGCTTTGGTGATATCAAACAGCCATCCGTCATCTGTTTTCCTGAAAACACAGTATGCCAGATCAACTCCGTCGAGTGATGTCCCCGACATTATTCCTATGGCATGATAGGTTTTCATCTTATCAAAGATATTTGAGGAGTTGTTCCATCTGGATTCCCCTCGACCCTTTTATCAGAATCTGATGACCACTGACAGGATGGTTTTTTAACCAATCTGTAGCCTCTGCCGCATTTGAAAAGGTAGTCAGGCCCTCGTGTCCAGATGCAACAGATTGAAAGTTATTTCCAACCAGGACTTTTAGCCATGAAGGGTGCTGGTGCAGATATTTTACGATCTTTTCGTGCTCATTTTTGGCATCATCACCGAGCTCCAGCATGTCGCCAAGAAAAACAGCCTTGGGCTGGTCTTTAATCAATTTGAAGTTTTCCAGTGCAGCGAGCATACTTGTTGGATTTGCATTGTATGCATCCATCAGTACGATATTCTTTGGGGTCTGTACAATTTGTGACCTGTTATTTTTTGGGACGTAGCCTTCAATGGCCAGAATTATCTCTTTCACGGGAACTCCAAAATACAATCCGATGGTAATGGCTGCCATTACATTCCCAAAGTTATAGCTTCCTGTAAGTTGAGTTGCTATTTTACCTGATGCTTTTTTCTTCAGGGTGCCGAAGTTTTTGTTGGCGGTAAAAGAAATCTCAATAAATGGTAAATGATTTGTGATGGTGCCACTGCAATGGAAATCAGGTTTTTTACCATATGTAATCGCATTTGAGGTTTCAGCATATTTGCTCATCCTCTGATCATCTCCATTTACAAAAAGAACTCCTTGTTGTTGCTGCACAAACTGATAGAGTTCCGATTTAGCCTTTTCTATGTTATCCACACTGCCAAATCCTTCAAGATGTGCTTTTCCAATGTTTGTGATCAGTCCGTGAGTGGGCCTGACAATTTCGCTCAATGCAGCGATCTCCCCGACATGGTTGGCTCCCAATTCAATAATTGCCATGTTATGCTCTTGCTTCAGCGAGAGAAGGGTTACTGGAACCCCGATATGGTTATTCAGGTTTCCTTGCGTTGCAAAAGATTTAAATGACGTTGAAAGCACAGCCTGACATATATCTTTGGTTGTGGTTTTCCCATTTGTGCCGGTAATTCCCAAAATAGGGATATTCAATTGTTTCCGGTAATCTTTCGCAATTTCCTGAAGGAAAGAGAGTACATCATCTACAATGATGTATTGATCATTTATATTTAAATTGGGATCATCAACAACAGCCTTTGTACATCCAGCTTTTAATGCTTCTGCTGCAAACCGGTTACCGTCAAAATTTTCTCCTTTAAGGGCAAAGAATACAGCACCGGGTTCGGCCCTTCTGCTGTCAATACAAATTTTACCTTTAAAGGCTAAGAGGTTGGTAAGTTGATGAGTACGATTTTTCATCGCGATTGCGCACCACCGATCTGATCCATTGCACACCGGAATCCGATATCGTTAGTCGCTCTGTTTTGATCCATGTGTCTGCGTGTTGCGGGAGACAACCAATATACTCGATCTCTCCAGCTACCTCCTTTGTAAACCCGGCTTTGGTTTGTGATCAGTGTTTGATTTTCCGGATAAACGGGGAAATCCTCCGCTATGGCGGACATGCTATCACCGTCTCGATAGTCTATGAAGTTTCCTTGTCGATATGTCCTTTGACCTTCCTGTATCTCCTCATAGATCACTTGTCCAGTTTCTGGGTCAAATAGAATATTGCCGTCATCATCCCGTGCAATGGTCCTGAAAACATTACCTCTGAAGGGACGAAATTCTGCAACGGTTTCATGGGATAGTGGTCTGTAAACGTCTTTTACCCATTCATTAACGTTACCAGCCATATTATAAAGCCCAAAGTCATTTGGTTTAAATGAATAGACCGGCATTGTGATATCTCCGCTACCAGCATCAACACCAGCGATTCCACTTAAGTCACCGGGACCTCGCTGAAAGTTGGCCAAAAATTCTCCACGCGTTCTTCTGTCGTCACTTCGTATATTTGTACCTTCCCAGGGGTAGATTCTTCTGTTTACTTGTAACTCACCGTCGGTGCTTCCAATGAGTCCCAAAGCAGCGTATTCCCATTCAGCTTCCGTTGGCAGCCGGTAACGTGGGAACAGCAGGCCATCTTCCCACCTTACGCGTCTTTGAATGTCTTCACGAACAAGACCTTCATAGCT
>PWNO01000114.1 GCA_003557765.1 Bacteroidales bacterium | reverse complement strand
CTGCAACTCAATGCCCTGGGGCGTCTCTGTCCTTGTGCCCGGTGTGGTCGCTGCGTTATTGATCAGCAAATGCAGCGGCCCACTCCATTCCTCTGCAAAGGATTTGATTTCCTGCTTTTGTGAGAGATCCACGGCCTGGAAGGTGATGTGATCATTCCCGGTCTCGCTCGCCAGGTCATCCCGGCAAGCCGAAAGTGCGGAAGGATCTCGTCCTACCAGTGTGACGTGATACCCGCGACTGGCAACTCCCCGGGCAATGGCTTTTCCTATGGCGCCATAGGCGCCCGTAACGATCGCTTTTCGCATATCCTGGTCCCTTTATTCTTGCGGTTCTAAATTACTGAAAAAGTATCGTTCCAGCAATTCGTCCTGCAGAATATTCGCCTTCTTCATGAACAATCACCCTCTCCAATTTTTATATAATAATCCATAGCATCAAGCAATCGTTAAATATCGTTAAAATAATCTTATATTTTTTGTTGGACCCTTGTTTTGTATAGCATAATGAGGTACCTTTATACTTGATAATGTTTGGTTATTCAAACAGAAATTGTGGAACAAAACAAAACTGAAGATTATGAAGAAATTACTTTTTGTTGCAGTATTGGTTTTCCCAATGATAGCTATGGCTTCTGCAAACATGGAAACGGTAGAGTTCAAAGTGAACGGCAACTGTGGTGGTTGTAAAGCCAACATCGAGAATGCTGCAAAAATTGACGGTGTGTCGAAAGCAGAATGGTCGGTAGAAACCAAAATGCTTTCCCTTACCTACTGTACTGAAACCGTTGATCTCGACGACGTGTATCAGAAAATTGCTGATGCGGGCTATACCTCAGAAAAACTTGAGGCTACAGGTAGCAGCAGCTGCGGGAGTAAAGAGGCTGGATCAGGATGTGGTTCAGGCTCCAGTAGTTCAGGCTGTTGCTCAGGTGATAAATAGTCGTTTGCTTTTACGACTCACGTTAACTTTCTAGTTAACGGATACTTTTACATAATGGCACATGTTACCTTGGTTAAAGGGGGAGACATGTGCTTTTTTTATTGCATAAATTTTACTTATTTTGCGATATAATATCTGCCAGTCCGGCTCATTTGGTTTATGGCAAACGCTTTTTATCTGAGACATTAAAAGGTAAAAATCCGTCATGAATTTCCACCTGGTTAAACCTTCCGGCTTTCTGTCCCCATACATCAGGCATTATTGCTTCATGGAGTCGGAAGTGGGTGATGCCGGCATTGCTGAGCGAGTTATTCCCGTCGACAGCATCCAGCTGATGCTTCATTACAAAGACCCGTTTGTGGAATCTCATCCGGACAATTCCTTGGTCAGGCAGCCCAGGTCTTTCGTTAGCGGGTTAAGCGGCTCTTGGATGGACGTGTCGACCAGTGGAGAAATGGGTGTGGTCTTTGTAAGTTTTTTCCCGGGTAAAGCCCGGCATTTCTTTAACTTTCCGCTTGCAGAAATTGAAAACCAACGCGTGGGCCTGCATGACATATTCCATAGAGAGATCTTTGAGCTGGAAGAAAAACTATGTCTGTCAAATTCAATAGACAAAAAAGTATACGTTGTAGAGGATTTTTTGAAAAAAAAATTTTGCCCGGCACCCGTTCATGACGAGCTATTTATTCAGCGTTTCCTGGAAACCATCAAAGCACATAAAGGCCAGATTGCTCCCAGGGATCTTGCAGATAAGCTTTCTGTTACCTGTAAAACACTTGAGCGAAAATCTGCAAATTACCTGGGGAAAACCACAAAAAAATATATTCAGCTCATCCGTTTTCAGGAATTGTTAACAAACATCAGCACAGGAAGGTATACACATCTTACCGGCTTAGCTTATGATAGCGGTTATTACGACCAGGCACATTTTATTCATGATTTTAAAAGATTTTGTGGATATACGCCTGGGGCTTTTGTAAAAAAACATTCCACTTCCTATATAGAGGCAGATTATCATTAACCAGATAGAGGATCATTTTGTCTGTTTTTTACAATTCCACTTCACTCCCCCAAACTACTTTTGCTGCTAAATTCAAAAAGGATCACGATGGCAGCAGAAATTCAGATTGCAAACCTGGTCAAGGCCTATCCCAATGGGGTAAAAGCCCTCAAAGGGATTAGTCTTGAAATTGAAAAAGGACAATGCTTTGCTTTATTAGGCCCTAATGGGGCAGGTAAGTCCACCATGGTAAGCATAATAACTAATCTCATGGACACCGATGAAGGCAGCTTCACCATTGCGGGTATTCAGCCCGCAAAGGATGCAGTATCTCTGCAAAAGATCATTGGTGTTGCATCCCAGGAAAACGAACTTGACCAGGCTGAAACAACAGAAAACCATCTTGTTTTTCAGGGCCGGCTTTTTGGAATGGAAAAAACACTTGCCAGGGAAAGGGCCGCTGAACTGATACATTTGTTCGGGCTATCGGATGAAAGAAAAAAGAAAGCAGGCTCCCTCTCAGGTGGCAATAAGCGACGGCTGCATTGCGCACTGGCTCTGATGCACCAACCTCGCGTACTGTTTCTTGATGAGCCCACAGTCGGCATGGATCCCTATGCAAGGGCAAAATTCTGGGAAGTCATCACCCGGCTCAACCAGGAAGATGATATTACTGTGTTTTTAACCACACAGTACCTCGAAGAGGCTGAAAAACATGCTTCCTCCATGGCCCTGCTTATCAACGGCAAACTAGAATATTCGGGAAGCATCTCCGGCTTTAAAAACCTGGTCAATCCGGTGGGGAACTTGTCACTTGATGAGAGCTACCTGGCATTTGCAGATGGTTTTGCAACAGACGAATCCATATATTAAAATATGTCATACAATGAATGTAATCGGAATAATACTAATTAATAGGGGGGTGGCCAAACTTGTGAAACAACCCACCGCACCATTGACCGGCTTTGCCATGAGTATGTTTTTCCTCATTGTGTATAATGCCGGCATAGGAGGCATCGGTTCGATGGATGCTTTTGGCTCCGGTGGTTACCTGGCCTTTGTTTTCCCAATAACCATCATATCATTGGCCATAGGCTCCTCTGCCGGTGCCACACAAACACTGCAATCCGACATGCAATCCGGATATTTCAAACGACTATATCGGAGTCCGGCTCCCCGGTGGTTTCTGGTCGTATCGCCTATGTTTGCCGACACCTTGTCATCCTTGTTTTTCACCCTGCTGCTAATCGGAATAGCTGCTTTGTTTGGTGTTGGCTTTCAGTTCGGATGGTTGTCTGTGCTTGGGGTCATGCTGCTATCCCTGATGTGGTCACTAACGCTTTCTGGTCTTTCAGCGGGCATAATGCTTCGCACCGGAAAACATCAGCGTGCAGCCATGGTGACCAACATCGTTTTCCCATTGCTGTTTTTGAGCACCACATTTTTGCCACGGGAGTTGATCACGGCTCAATGGCTGCTGGCAGTGTCATGGGCGAATCCGGTAACATACCTGCTGGAAGGCAACCGATATTTGTTAGCAGGTACTTCAGATGCCCATTTCTTTTATGTCGCAATCCTTATCTTTGTAACAACATCTTCAGTTTCACTGGCCTATGCTTTGCGTGGCGCCTCAAAAATAAAAGCATGAACTACAGCGTCTTTAACCTCTTAACCATAGAATTGACTCACAGGATTATGATTGTCACCCATGGCTATTCAATTCTGCGAGCCTCAGCGAAATCTTCAGCGAACTTCTGAGAGAAACCAAAATCACATCGCATTGATTTACTGTATTTTTTAAAATAATAAACACATGACACGTTGGATTGGCAGATACCTCATGATCACTGGTATCATTCATGCTTTGCTCACCCTGCTATTTTTTGGTGGTGAGCTGGAAGCTATTTATAAAGCTGGAATATGGAACTCAGTTAGTGGGCATACGGAGCGCATGGCCGCTTTCTGGTTTCTTTTTTCCGGTTTCTTATTATCCGGATTGGGCGTTCTGGCCGATCACGTTGAAAAGTCTCATGGCGTATTGCCGGTATCACTTGGCTATTCATTACTCTTGCTGGCCATGCTTATTCTTCTGGTTCTTCCTCTAAGCGGAGGCTGGCTGTTGCTGCCACCAGCCATCGCATTAATATATCGCAATAGAAAATGAAACCTCCATGCCAAAGATTTGACACACAGGGGAATGATTATCTAATGGAGGTTTGGCTTCGCCGAGCTCGCAAAGTGCTCGGTTCATGTGACCGAAATATCAAAATGATAAACACATGAATCATGTAAATGATCAATAATGACGCGTTCAATGATCGCCCTCTGCGTTCGGATTCGCATCGGAAAGATACTGATGAATTTTTTTTGTCAGCAAATCCTTGTTTAAGGGCTTGTCAACCACATCATCCAATCCGGATGCGAGGAAATGCGCCTTTTCATCCTTGAGGGTGCGCGCGGTTAAGGCAATGATGGGCGTATGCTGATTCTTTCCTTCTGCCTTTTCTTGTTTTCTGATGGCTTCGGTGGCCTGCGCGCCATCCATCACCGGCATCTGGATGTCCATCAATACCAGGG
>PWNO01000297.1 GCA_003557765.1 Bacteroidales bacterium | reverse complement strand
TAGATGCCATACGAAACACCCAGTCCGATATAGGTAAGCAGAATGGGGAATGTAATGGTAATCAAGAAGTTGGCCCCCCACTGCACCAGTCCGGCCAGGGCCAGGGCGGCGCCCCTGAATTTATTCGGGAACATTTCTCCGAGCATGACCCACATGACGGGGCCCCAGGTTGTAGCGAAAAAGGCGATATAGAGGTTTGCCACCACGAGGGCAAGGATTCCACTGGCACCATCCATCTGCAGTCCGCCTGAGGCTTCGCGGGCACCGGTAGCAAAAATAATGGCCAGCAGACCAAGCATTGCAGCCTGGCCCAGACCGCCAATCATAAGCAGGGGCTTACGCCCTACCTTATCTACAAGATATATGGCCAGCAGGGTAAAGGCCACGTTGACCGAACCACTGATGACATTGGTGAGCAGGGCATCTGCCTCTGTGAAGCCAGCGGCCTGCCACAGCACGGATCCATAATAAAACACGACATTAATCCCGGTGAATTGCTGTAATGCGGCAATAGCAATGCCAATCCACACAATGGGATACACTTTGCCGGTGACCTTGTTCAGGATATCACTCATCCGTGGTTTTCGCTCGCGGAAGACGGTAGTTTTTATTTCTGCAACTTGTGCCTTTGCTGTTTCCCAGTTTGTGAGGCGGGCAAGGATGCTGCCGGCTTTTTCCTCTTTGCCAGCTGCCACCAGGTAACGCGGTGATTCGGGGATAAACAGCAGCAGAAGGAAAAACAGGCTTGCAGGTATGATTTCCATCCAGAACATCCACTGCCAGGCTTGGTAACCACCCCACATGACCTCTGAGGCTCCGCCGGCAATGCTTGCCAGGTTATAGTTGCTGAAAAAGGCAAAAAACAAGCCCAGCACAATGGCCAGCTGTTGCAGGGAGATCAGCCGCCCACGAATTTTCGGAGGGGCTATTTCTCCGATGTATGCCGGCGAGATGATACTCGCAGCACCCACAGCCAGCCCGCCAAGCACCCTAAATATGACAAACTCCCCTGAGGATCCTGAAGCACCGGAGCCATAGGCACTGATGATGAAGGCCAGTGCGGCTATGATCAATACGCTCTTGCGGCCATACTTATCTGCCAGGTTGCCGGCAAAGAATGCACCAGCCGCACAGCCTAACAGCATGGAGGCCACATTAAATCCTGTCCCCACAGCGTCGGAGTCGAACGCGCGCTGAAGCGCCTCAACGGCACCGTTGATCACCCCGCTGTCAAATCCAAAAAGAAAGCCACCAAGGGCAGCTACCACTGACAAGAAGATGACACGCCCTAAGTTGCCACCATTCCCTGAAGCGTTTTCGTGTTGCATAGCAAAATATCTTTTAATGATTAATCACCTGTGTTAAACTGATTGGCTGAAATTTTTTTAAAAAAAGCATCAAGACAAGGCATTTGAAATCATCAACATGGGCCTGGCCCATCGGATGGTTGTATGATTAGCCCACCAAATGTACAAATAATCACCTAACAGGTATTCCCAAAACAACTGACAATAATTTTATATGCCAATGACTGTATTTGTGTTGATGTAGAACGCAGTGAGTTTTGCTGCCGTATGCTGCCCGTTATTCAGGCAATAACTCATGGCTTATCCTGTTTATTCATCACTAAATTACACGCCCATATCAGGGCGAGCGCCACCCCTATTTATTCCCCTACATGGATAATGGCAAAATCTTCATGTATCCACCACTTGTCCTCCGAACGGACTTGCACGACATGGGTTCCTTTTTCCAGAGGCATGTTTGCACTGCCTTGCCAGAGGGTATAGGTATTTGCCGTACCACCCATTTCCAGCCAGGGCAAATCCTCCCCAAAATATTTTTTAACCAGGGCGTCCAGATCCGCTGCCTCCAGGCGCAGGGGGTCTCTTTCTGTAATCCTTTCCATGTCCAGCCACTGACCATCAATGCCAATCCGCATTTGCACGCGGGCATCAGGAAGGGCATTGAAGATGTTGGCGGTTACCAGAATGTGGTCGGTTTCGTCATCGGAATTTTTTTCATTAACATGTACATGCATTTGAAAGTTTTCGGGGCGCCTGGAAGATTGCCAGTGCATCTTTACGTCATCACCCCGCACTTGAAGAATGCCGTAACCAGCTGGTGTGCCATCGCTCATCATGGCATGCGGAATTCCATATTCATCGGGTATACCCCGCCACCATGCACCACATACCGCACCTACGCTTACCATGTGATGATACTGCCCGTCAGGCAACCCATATTCTTCGTCCAGGTACCGGTGGTAATGCCGGTGCCAATGCGCACCCAGGGAGATGGCGTTGGGATGTGCTGCCAAAAGCGACATGAGGGTGTCGCGCTGCTCCATGTGCCAACCCCTGTCGTCCCACGGAATATGCATCAGGACCACAAGGGGTTTTTCCTTGTCGATCCGTGCAAGTTCATTTTGCACAAACACCATTTGGTCATCATCAAGTTGTGGACGATAGTACCTGTTGTCGCCATCAATGATAAATTTGCTGTTGTCCAATACGAGGAAATGTGCCGGGCCATAGCTGAACGAATAATAAGAAGGTCCGTAATGGCTGTAATAGGCTCCCCTTGCACCCGTATTGTCATCGGCAGAGAAGTCCAGGTCGTGGTTTCCGATCACGTGGCGCCAGGGTATGCCTATGGTAGCTATGGTCTCATTTATATGATGAAACAAGCTAAGGTCATCGAACACGATGTCGCCAAGCGTTACACCAAATGCAGCCTCTGAGCCTATCAGTCCGGCCACGGCATCGTGTGCCAGATAGCTTATTTCTTCCTTGTTGCGTGGCTGGGTGTCGGCGAAAACAAGCACATCAAAGTCTTCAGGTTCATCTGACGGGATCATGGGAAAGTTAACCGCTGAAGACAGTGGGCCGGTTGGTTCGAGGCCTGCATATGTTGTTCCGGACGCCCCTTTGGGGTTGTGAATGTGATAAAACCGGGGTATTTGCAACGCATCAACAGGCACCATCCAGTTAGCCGGCTTCACCACAAAAAGGATGGTATGATCACTGACTTCCAGTGTATACCTCCCTTCTGCATCTGTGACCACAATATCCCGGCCGTTAGACACTGCCACTCCTGGCAACGGTTCGTCCACACCGGGATCAAACACTCCGCTGTTGGAGCGGTCGTGAAAGACCATTCCACTAACGGTCTGTGCTGCTTCTTCTGCATGTGCACCATGCTGCTGCCCGGCCACAAAAAAACAGAAAATCAGAAAAAAGGGCAAGGCTCGTTTCAGGCTTGTTTGAATGACTGATTGGACAACGGGATGGATTAACGGTATCGTGTATTGATTATGCATAATGGATGGTCTTTAAAAGAAAGTATTAATCCGGATTGATGGTATTGTAACTTGTCAGCGATTGATGATGCGGATAGCAGGATACCTTAAGCCTGGCAGTTGACATCACGACAACCGCCAGGCAGGTATTCCTTCAATGCCTGTGCTACAGGCTATTTGTTATCAGATTGGAAACAGCCCGCTTACCGGGGGCTCAGCCAACCCGGGTTGCAGGTCGATCTGCACTGTGGGTATGGGATAAAACTCATGCTCGCCAGTAACAAACCGTGGCCCAAGTTCATCCGTCCTGTTGAGTCTTACTAGATCAAAGAACCGGTCTGCTCCCCATTCAAATTCAAGTTCAGCTGCACGTTCATCAATGATATCATCAATGGTTGCTCCGGTGATGGGGGGCATCTCTGCACGCTCCCGCACCTCATTGATATAGGCATCTCCTGCACCTGGTCCGTTGACATGGATCAACGCTTCGGCATAGAGCAGCAAGGCCTCACCATAACGGAAAAGGCGCACATTGTTCCAGCCACCATACCGGTAGCGACCTGATGTTTGCTGTTCGAAGGGCAAGTAGTTCTTGAACCAGAAGGCTTCTGCCGCCCCCCGTCCTTCCTCATTATACCGGTCAAGCAAGGCTTGCAGGTCGCCAGGTATCCTTCCTATGGAGTCACCTTCCGCGGTTGCTGTATTGGGATAGATAATGGCTGTCTCCAGGCGCACTGTTTCCCCACGTTCTTCCATGAGGTCAATATACTTCTGAGCTGGCATGGAAAACCCCCATCCGCTGTTAAAAGATCCGCCATCAAACCGGGTTCCTCCTTGTTGTTTAATGCCATGCGCCACATAATACTGATCAATGTTTGTGACATCACCTGTGGCAGAACCAAAATCAGTATGATTCAGCTCCAGGATATTCTCCACGCTGAACTCTCCATCCCTTTTGAACAGGTTATAATAATCAGGATAGAGAGCGAACACTCCACTTTGCACAATGGCTTCTGCAGCGGAAAGCATCACATCATACTCCTGGATATCAGCGGCCGCTTTTGCCAGAAGCATGTAGGCCGCCCATTTGGTCACCCCTCCCACCATTGGAAGGTTACGAGGGTGCTCTGCAGGCAAATGGTCAACGATTTCCTCGAGTTCATTCATGATGTATTCATATGCTTCCAGTCGGGGAGACCTGCGCAGTGCACCCGCC
>PWNO01000193.1 GCA_003557765.1 Bacteroidales bacterium | reverse complement strand
GTGTAAGTGATCCCTCCGCGCATTTCGGAATAGTCGCCTCCTTCCCTGCCGGGCCCTGCTCCCTTATAATTGCCGCCTTGTTCCCGGGTCAGATATGAAGGCATAGCAAGCCTTTCCTTATTCTGGTAATTATCCCTCAGGCTGGCATAAGCAGACCACCGTTCGCCGATATATGCTATAAACTCTGCACCCCCGTAGGAGTGATAGAAGCTTTCGTTGGTTGAGTTGAAATACCTGATGCCATAAACAGGGCGTACTACTGCACGAAACAGGCTGTCGCGCCAGGTAATTTCGGGTGGCAACAGGTGCACCGACAACTTATCATCGCGCCTGTATAAAGTGCCGCTGCCGGTTTTGAGAATATCTGCTTCCAGCGCAAATTCAGCCAGATAATGGCCCAGCTTCGACTGCTGGGCACGGCTCAGGCTGCCTCTCCGCTCTTCAGCCTCCAAAAGCCATTTGGCAATCTGAACGCGGCTGTATGGCTTTATTGCAGTATTAACATCTATGATATGAATAGCGGCAAGCTCATCAATAAAATTATACAATGGCTTGTCCTGTATATGCTGATAGGCTGTCTGGGCATTAACAGTCAATGGAAAGAGAAGTATAATGGCGATCAGGAGCTTTCTCATTTATTCAAAATTAATTCAGATCAACTATCTGACAGTTCCCTTTAAAACTCTTTGAGTTGTAATTATTTTGATACAAAGATATAATATAACTGAAGATTAGATAATGAATCTTTAAAAATCACAAGTTTAAAACTAAAAGGTGCCGGGGGCTGGGTGTTGAGTGCTGGGTTGACTGGTGACTGGTGACTGTTGACTGTTGACATCGTTATATAGAATTTCACTTTAAAGGCTCAGCAGGTGGTTTCCAAAAAAACACCACCCCTCCCAGGACCACTCCGGCAACATTTCCCAAAACGTCGTTTATATTAAACGTACGGTAGTTTAAGTAAAGTTGGATGTATTCTACCCCCGCGGCAAAAATCGCGCCGCAGGCGGCCCAAAAAATGGTTTTGCCGGGGTTTTGCCGGAAGCTTACACCGTAAGCCCACCAAACTATTATAGCCCATGGTATGAATACAATTGCATGCAGGAGATAGTCAAGCCTTATATCAATTACCTTTATCTTGTTAAGTGCTGCTACTTCGCTACCGAAAGGCATAATGTGAAGTAACAGCATGACTGTCATATAGGTTACAAAAATGTAAGTGCCGAATTTTTTTAGTTTTGGCATTTTTTACAGATTATTTTGTTAATAACTAACAATTTCTCTTTTAAAGCTTTATAATGTAATGAACACCATAGGAGTTATAATACTACAAACTATGCTCCGCACCACTCTGTGCATCTTTTCCTTTGGTTGTTTTTCCAACCTGGCGAGGGCCCATAATGACATGGATGAACTTTCTGGGCTCTAATATTCTTTCTTTAACCAACTGTAGTTCAGGACGTTTAAACTTGTTGTTACAAATTACTCAATACTATGAGCAAAAATACTCAATAAAAGTTAAAAGTTAAAAACTAAGAATAGAAATTAGCACATTTCTTAACTTTTAGTTCTTAACTTTCAGATCAATAAAGAAAGCCAAAAAGCCATAATGGGATTTTGTTTTTAAAGCCATATTCAATATCATCAGCAGCAATAAATGCGTTCTGGACACCTGTTATTTGCTTTTGACCTTTGTTTTTGCCCCCTACTTCAAAAGTGTATTTGCCATCAATAAGAAAGTCTCCTTTTTCAGTGTATTGTATGCGATGTGATTCTTTAAGTTGATTAACAAAAAACGTTTCTCTTACATTTCCTTTTTGGGCATTTTCAAAAGCAAGAGCGTATATCAAATTAGGGTTTTCAAGAAACAACTGATCAGGTTTTTGGAGTTTACTGATTCCTGATGCCTCTTTATGCAAATTAATTGTAAGGTGGCTTTCTTCCAATGCGTATAGGTATGAAAGTAATGATTTGCGTGTGATTCCTATTCGTTCACTTAGTTTTGTAATATTAGGGACAAAAGGAGTTGATTCGGAAATTATTTGCAAGAGCTGTTTTACCTTTGCTATAAAAGCAGCTTCAACACCTCTGAGCAAAGGAAGCTCAACTTCCAGGGTCATGTTTATCACTTCATTTATTCTATGAGCGTAAAGTGACGGAGCTTCATAAAAAAATGGATAATAACCATTTTTTAAGTAATCAGCAAAATGTTCAAAGACCTTAAGCTGTGAAGTAACTTTTTCAGAAATGTCAAGGTGAGAATTGATTATATCATTCAAAGAAATAGCAGATAAATTCAGTTTTTGCTTATGGTTCAGATATTCCCTGAAGGAAAAACCCTGCATTTCATATACAATTGAGCGTCTGCTTAAGTCGGCTCGTGCGTTTAGTATTTCTAAAAGAGAAGAACCTGTGAAAACAATTTTTAGTTCCGGGAAGTCGTCATAAATATTTTTTATCTCTTGCGACCAGTTTGGGTATTTATGAACCTCATCAAGAAAAAGGTGCTTGCCTCCCTGCTTAACGAAATAATCAGTAAAATCATACAACTTGTGTTCAGCAAACCAAATATTATCAAGACTGGCATATATTACTTTATGGTCACGCGGGAGATTTAGTTTAACGTACTGCAACAACAATGTTGTTTTTCCAACACCACGAGCTCCTCTGATTCCAATAAGGCGGGAGTCCCACTGAATTTTGTCCATAATGCTGCGAACAAAACTAACAGGAACCTGTTTTATTTTTTGTTTTGACCGTTCAAATATAATTTCCATATTTTGTTTATTCGGGTAAACAAATATACATCATTTTGTTTACTTCAGGATGCGTTTTCTAAACTTTTTTTCTAATTAGAGATAAAACTAAAAGTTAAAAGTGAAAAACTAAGAATAGAAAGCAGTACATTTCTTCACTTTAGATCCCGATCCTTTCAGTCTCGGGACTTCCGCTACGCTCCAGCTTTTAACTTTCTCAGCCTTTCACAATCTTTCCATCCCAAAGCATTTCCAAAAATACTTTCCAAGGTAAAATTGAGCAGTCACCTATTTTTCTTGGCAAGGGATCATTGCTTACAAGAATTAATTTTTTGATATTATATTCTTCCGAAAGCTTTAATAAACCTTTTAAGTGTCTTTTATTTGCATTTGATGTTGACTTTACTTCTACAGCTACTTCATGATCACCTAAAACAAAATCAACTTCAAAACCGGATGTTGTTCGCCAATATGAAATAGAATAATTTATATCTGAATAATGTCTGTGAGAATATATTTCATGATAAATAAAATGTTCAAAGGCTTTCCCAAATGCTTCGCTTCCCGGTTCTATATTTTTTCGTTTTAGCAAATAGTTTGCAATTCCAATGTCAAAGAAATAAAATCTGGGAGCTTGTATTATCCGTCGTTTAGGTTTCTTTTGAAATGCAGGAACAAATCGACCGATTAAGGTGTCTTCAAGAATTTGAAAATACTCTTTTACAGTAGGTGGACTAACACCACATTCTGTAGCTATATTTGAGTAATTAACAATTTCCCCGTTTGAAAATGCTGCTGTTTCAAGAAAGCGTGTGAACGAATCTAAATTTCTGATTTTTGCCTCTGAAACTATTTCATCTTGCAAATAACTTCCGATATATGCTGACAATAACTTTTGTGGATTTTTGCTTAAATAATGACGTGGCAAAAGACCATTGTTTAGAGCTTTTAATAAGTCAAAGTCAGTAATTTCTCTTGCAATTAATGGATATAACTCATATCTGAGGGCTCTGCCTCCCAGCAAGTTAGCCCCGGTTCTAATTATTTTTCTCGGGCTGGAACCGCTTAAAATAAATCGCATACCTTTATTTACAATCAACCAGTGAACTTCATTAAGTAAAGCCGGTATTTTTTGTATTTCGTCTATTATGATCGGGTATTTCCCTTTATAAGCAAGAGCAATTTCTCTAAGTTCGGAAGGATTTCTGTTTAACCGTTCAAATACATCAGAAAAAAGAAGGTCAAAGTACAAATTATCAGGATAAAGCGATTTTAGTAAAGTGCTTTTACCCGTTTGCCTTGCACCCCAAAGAAAACACGATTCATTATTTGAGTTTATAAAAATTTGACTGCGCTTATACATGAATCTCAAAAGTGTTGCTTTAAAATAACATGAATATTAAAAGCAAAGATAATAAAAATAAAAGTTGAAAAACTAAGAATAGAAAAAGTTAAAAACTAAAAACTAAAGGCATGCCCTGAGCAAAGTCGAAGGGTGAAAAACTAAGAATAGAACGCGGATCAAACGGATGCCGCCGGGGCGGCAACGCTGATGGGTCGCGGATTTTATACGGAATACGGTTTTATATCCTTTTAATTTTTTTAAGTTTTTTATATCTCTTAAAGAATTCGCTTCTTCTACATTGGTTATGATTTTTGCAATGCAGTCTTTAACATTTTGATCTTTTATTTTATCAAGATCTTTGTAAAACTGTTTTAAAAATACTGTGTTCAATCTTTTCCGAGTTTTTTCATTACTTTTTCCCTG
>PWNO01000072.1 GCA_003557765.1 Bacteroidales bacterium | reverse complement strand
GGTCGAACTGCCCATAAGAGTTTTCGAGGTAATAATCCCTTACGCTGCCGGTAGCTCCCCCAATGGTGTAATTCAGCTGGTTAAACAATGCATCAAATTCCTCTTGAGTCTTGGTAAAGGGCTTATCAGGCGTTTGCATCAAAATACACACCAATGTTGCCTCACCAATGGTTGGAAACACACGCGATTGTGCATCATCGCGCATTTCCCATACCGACAGCATCATTTCCACCTGCCTGCCACTAAAAAACAATGCTTTTGGCGTATCTTCCAGGAAGACTGACTCCTCCGCGGTGCGTTTTTCGGGTTCCGACACCCGGATCCCCGAAAAAACCAGGTCGCCGTTTTCATCTTTTACGGCGTATTCGAAATATCCTTCTGCGTTTGCCAGTATGGTATAGCCATCAGGGGTTTCAGCCCAGTTAACCTTTTCATCGCCCATTAATTGAATGGTAAGAGTCGTTCCATCAGGCTGGGTAAATTCTATGGGATGTGGGTAAGCCGGTACGGCATGTGCCGAAACCATGCAAAACATCATTAATATAAAAAAAATAAATGCGGTGAATAGTCTTTGTTTAGTAAAATTAGTGATAATAAGAGATTTAATTGTAATGTGGGGGAAATGCATTTTTTTGTGAAATTTCTAAAACAGTTACTATTGTTTGATTGAATTTAGATAATCAATTGCTTCTTGATCTCGGTCGGCCGCGTTGCGTGCAATGATCCCCGAACTGATCAACTCGCCTGATGCATCCCAGCTGGCATATTCGTAATAGCCCTGTTCGTTCATTAACAAATAATAGCCATCTGCTGTTCGGGCTGTATGCTGGTGCTCGTCACCCTGTAAGTATATTTCTAAAATGTACCCGTCAGGGAGTTCGTAATGAATGAGCCCGGGGTAAGCAGGCACTTTCATTGGTCGATCATTGCTTTCACTTGTATGGTTCTGATGCTCGTGCCTGAAGTTGTTTCTATCGATCCTGGTTTTTGTAGCGATGCAGCTTATGTGCACAATTTTTCCAACCATACAGATACTCATCATATCCTTTATGACTGTATATGTGAGATTTACGGGTAAGCTGTCGGCAGGTTCAATGTCATATTGATGCAGGTTGACCGGTTCGAGGCGTTCTCCTGTTTCAAGCAAAATGATCCAGCCACAACCATCCAAGCCTGAATAGTCGACAATAAGTGCATCCACACCACCCTCGCATCTTTCATCCGGGCAAGCTGTCAACATAAAAACCATACCAATGAGCAGCCACAATCGTGGCAGGATTCGCATTGTATGGTCAGGAATTCGCATGGATACTATCTAGTTAATTCGTTTATCTGTTCCAGCTCATCCCTGCTGAAATCATGGCTTTCGATGGCTTTGAGGTTGTTTTCAAGCTGCTCTTTGCTGCTGGCACCAATCAGCACCGATGTAACCATTTCGTTATTCAGCAACCAGGCAATAGCCATCTGTGCAAGGCTTTGCCCGCGGGTTTTGGCTATATCGTTGAGCTTGTGAACTGTTATTAGTTTTTCTTCGGTAATCTCTTCTTTTTTCAGAAAGCCCGATGGTTTGGCAGCCCGCGAATCTTCGGGTATTCCTACGAGGTACCTGTCAGTCAATAGTCCTTGTGCGAGGGGTGAGTAAGCAATGCAGCCAAGGCCGTGTTTTTCGAGCAGGTCGAGCAATGCATCTTCCGGATCTCGAACGATCATGGAATACCTGGGTTGATGGATCAGGCATGGTGTGCCGAGTTGCCTGAGTATGCTAACTGCTTCTTCGGTTTGGGATGCATTGTAGTTTGACAGGCCAACGTAAAGTGCCTTTCCTTGCCTGACGATCTGGTCGAGGGCCATCATGCTTTCCTCGATGGGTGTGTTGGGATCATGCCGATGGTGGTAGAAGATATCTACATAATCGAGCCCCATGCGTTTGAGGCTTTGGTCGAGGCTGCTGATTAGGTACTTGCGGGAGCCGCCATCACCGTATGGCCCGGGCCACATGTAGTAGCCTGCCTTGGTAGAGATGATGAGTTCATCGCGCAGGTTCTTGAAATCTGTTGCAAGCATGCGTCCAAAGTTGGTTTCAGCACTGCCGCCCGGAGGCCCGTAATTATTTGCAAGGTCAAAATGGGTGATACCGGCATCGAACGCACGGCGCACCATGCGCCGGCCGGTTTCGTATGCGTCGATGCCACCAAAGTTGTGCCACAAGCCAAGCGAAATAGCAGGCAGCTGCAAACCACTCCGGCCGCAACGCCTGAATATCATGTCATCGTAACGTGATCTAACGGGTGAGTAAGCCATGTCTGTCTTTAAAAAAAGCTGCCTTCATAAAGAAGTACTTATAAGAACAGTTACTTTATGAAGACAGCCAATGCGAAAAAAGAATTAATTGATCATGATCTTTTCTGTATGATGCTCATTGTCTTTCTCAATGTTAAGAATGTACATTCCCTGCGAAAGCTGTTTCACGTCAAAGCGAATCTCATTCATGCCTTGGTCGGTGACACTCTCCATTATGACAACATCGCCGTTTAAGTTGATCAATGTAATAACCACAGGGGCTTCTGAGCTGTTATAGAATTCCACCCAAAGGTCATCACCGGCAGGGTTAGGATAAGCCCTAAAATCGAAATCGTCAGTTGGTTCAACCAAGTCAGTGATCACGTCTTTGTGCGTTGCAAGGGGTACTTCCTCTGCATTGAGATTTCCGGCCCTTACTTCGCCCCACTGCGGAAGCTCGCCTTCTGCTTCAAATACCACAAGCGTATGCTTACCGGCCGGCAGAGGCTTGTTTTCCAAACTAAAGATCATTGCCTTGATCCTGTCTTCCTCGTGCAGGTATACCAACTCATGGCCAGCCAATGCAAGTTTTAAGCTGCCCTCAACAGGCATGTTGCCTGTGAGCTCAAACTGCAAGCCCGCCAAGGTGCCATCGCTTTGAATGATTAAGCCGTCCTGGTTGAGATACAGATGCGCTTCGTCCGACTGCATGTCTGGATATGGGTGAAGTTTCATCTCCAGGTAAATATTCATGGTGCCAATCACATCCAAGACATCAATAACCCCATCTTCATTTACATCGGCATTGTTGAAGCAGAAGGGTTGCGGGTCGTTTTCGATGAAGTAATTAGTGATGGTAATGATGTCAAGCACATTGACCACCCCGTCGGCATTGGCATCACCGGTATGGTTTTCCAAAATGATCTCAACCAATTTGTCTTCGTCGGTAATGATAACGTGATCTTGTTTTGGCAGGAAGCACATGGCGCTTACGCTGAATTCGTGTGTTCCAGGTTCCAGCTGCGTAAACATGTATTCACCTGGTTCGCCTTCATATCCGTCTAGGGTGATTACTGCATCCGGAATTAGATTGCCGTCCTCGTCATGTACTTCAAAGACAACAGAGTAGTGAGCAGCTGTACCCAGTGCCTCGAGCACAACATCGTCGATGTTCCAGTCCCATATTTCCCATGTGTATCCATCCCATTTGAAAGCAAACTGGATGTATTCGGAGCCCGGGGGTACATCAAATATGAATTCTTCATGATGCGGGCCATAGTCACCTGCGCCATTGTATGACCAAAGTTCTGTCCATGAGTCACCATCATCAACCGTATAAAGAACTGAGACCTCAACGATTTGTGAGGAGTACTTTCTAAAGTAGTTTCTGAAGTTAAATCCCAACTCACTAATCCCGGCAATGTTAACGGCGTGTGTTAAAAGTTTTGACACACCGGTAAACGTGGGGGACCAGTTGAGTCGCATTTGCGGCGCTTCGCCGCCTGCAGTTTCTGAATTATGCACACCCCAGTTTCCGGCACCCAGACCTTCAACAACCCATCCGGTTGGCAGTGTGTTTACAGGCAGGTCAAAGGGTTCGTAGATCAATAGGCCTTCGGCACCAAGTGTGGCAACATTCGATTCGCCTGTGCCGCCTTGGCCAATGTGGTTGTGGGCAGTTATTTCATAATAGAAATTGCCAACATGGGGCACTTCTGTGTCGAGGTAGCTTGTGCCGGTAACACCGGTGGCCACCTCAGTTTCATCGGGAAATCGCACGATGGAGTAAGTGAGGTTCGTACCATCAAAGAAACCGCCGTTAAGTCCCTCTTCAGGCGCATCCCAGGTAAGTATCCCATCATCGCCCTGCGGAGCCAGCAAGATGTTTTGCGGTGCAGCGGGCACGTCGTGGCCAATGTATGCGCCTTTGGATGTTGCGAGGCCGGTGCCGGCAAAGTTGGCGCCGCGGATGACATAGTTGTAAAACCCGGCTTCATCAATGTCTTCGTCAACATAGCTTGCATCCTCGCCGATCACCGGATCAAGCAAGTAGTGGATCAGCTCGTTGTTGCGGAAAATGTAGATGGTGTCGAGTTCAAACAGTTCTTCGCCTGATGCGTTCTCAACGGGGTTTGTCCAGCTAAGCTCAGCTGAGAGCTCGCCTTCTTCGTCGGCAGTGACCGTAAAGTTTGTCGGGGCAGCTGGTGCTTCGGGGTCAGCCATGTGGTAAAGAAGTTCGAGCAGTGCTG
>PWNO01000039.1 GCA_003557765.1 Bacteroidales bacterium | reverse complement strand
TCAAACCAATGGATAATTAAAAGACGACTGTTTTTCTCTTGGAAAGGGGGCCGGATATCGGCCCCTTTTTTTTTGTGGTACGCCCGGGAGGACTCGAACCCCCGGCCTTCTGATCCGAAGTTAGTAGATCTGCTTGTTTCACACTTTTTCATAAAGGAAATCGAAAACATGCCTGTTCCAAAGAAACGGGTAGATTATTATGACACAGAAACCACGGGATTGATCCTCAGGGTAAGTCCGCACGGATCGAAAAACTATTATTTCCGGTATTACTTTCAGGGTAAGCATAAAAGCTACAAAATCGGATCTGCATCTGTGATCAAACTGACCGATGCCAGGAGAATGGTAAACAAGCTGGCAGGTGATGTGGCAAAGGGTACGAGTCCGCAGGACTATCGTATCAAGGAGAAAAAGGCTCCGGACACTACAAAAAAAATCTCCGAATTGGCGGAGCGTTTCTTGAAGCACCATGTTTCGAAGCTCAAAACCAAAACACAAGCAGATTACAAATGGTATTATGACAAACATGTATTACCGCAATTTGGCGATATGGCTATTGAGGAATTGAGGCGGCGCGATATTTCATCCTATCTTGAGGACGTGGCTGTAGATCATCCGGTGCTTTCGAACCGATTGCACGCGGTTTTGTCCTCCATGCTGAACTATGGACTGGACAATGACTATATCGAGGTGAACCCCATGCACCGACTGAAAAAGAAAGGTGTGGAAAAGAGCCGGGATCGGGTACTCAGCGACGAAGAGATAAAGAAGATATGGGCTGCTATCGAGCAGCAGGAGCAGCCGATTCAGGCGCTCTACAAAATGCTGCTGTTATGTGGTCAGCGTTCCGGTGAGACAAAAAGAATGAAGTGGTCGCACATAAAAGATGGTATATGGATCGTTCCGGCAGAAGAAACCAAAAAGAGCGCTAAGAATGCCAAGGACCATCCAGTGCCGCTATCTGCTTTTGCTTTGGAGGCTCTGGAAGAAGTGCGGGAAGAAACTGGGAAAACCCCGTTTGTATTTGCATCACCAAGAAACCGATCTGAAGATCCTCAACCCATCGAATGGCTGTTCAAAAGTGTGGAGCGTCTTCGGGATTTATCCGGTGTCGGGGACTTCACGATTCATGACCTGCGGCGGACGGTAGCATCAAATCTGGCAAAACTCGGTGCAAGCCGGACGGTAATAGGCAAGGTGCTCAATCATGCGGATACGTCACAGGACCGGTCTGTGACAGCCATTTACGATCAACACAGTTATCTGGACGAGAAACGAGAAGCGCTTGAGATGTGGGGGGAGTCACTTCGGATGAGTGTTTCTGAGCAGAGCATATGACATACTACTCTGCGACCTGATCTAAAAAAAGATCTTTACTATCCAACACCGGCCACACTACCAATGTATCAGGAGCAGTAAGTGTACACTGATTCCCGAGAAATTCACTCCACTATCTTCTCTTCCTTCCTGATCAGCTCACCTTCTTTGCTAAAATTCATCCTGGGCAATCGATTTCCCATAAACAGGTTGGGGCCACTTTCATCCGCATAGATCCTGCCTCCGCAATTCCTGTGGATCAATCCAGTTCTGTAAGGCAGCCCAAGCTTCAATTTTTCTTTATCTGGTTCAACAGTGGGAATGAATTCAAAATCATGACTTCCACATTGCAGACACCTGGCCGGTGATACTCTATCGGCAAGCAGTTCTCTGCGCTGTTCATACTCCGGATAATTTGGATGATCGTCTTGCGGTAGAACTTCAGCTGTTGTGATGCTATTGCAGCCATAGCACAGAGCCATCCTTCTGTTTATGGATATTTCCCGATCCCCATCCAAATAGTAATTCGCTCCCCAAGTTTTGAATGCTGAACCTTGGAAATCACATTTGGAGCAGGTGTAAGCGGTTGGGGTTGGCATGGCTAGTCATCTCGGATGCAGCGTACAGAACTTCCACTGCTAAGTGGACTTGCACCTCTGTTCAAATTACCATGAGAAGCCATTAAACCCCATAAAATTGACCATTCTTGGACTAGAATATTAGAGCTCCACCAGTAAACTACATAGCCAATACCCCCGAATGAACCATCACTATCACGAACACCACCTGGCAGACCGGAGAAACCAAAATCATCAGTTCCAAAATGAGTACCATGTATATAAGCCCAGCGGGGGTGTGTATCTGTAGTCCATGGTTCGCCAAGTGGACTGTTTATTTGCCGCCGAGACCTGAGTTTATTGCCAACCCCGTCTATATCATCGCTCAACGGATTATTATGAAAACCATAGGCGTCCATAAGATGGTCAACAAGCTGCTGCCACTCAGCATCCTTTGGCACACGCCAGCCTTCAGGACATAAACCACGGCTATTATCCACCGCATACCAGTTATATATTATACCATAAGCATTGAACATTTCTTCATCAGAATTGATACCAACCACATTACCTTCTATACTTCCACCAGTATGTGGATAAATCGCATATGCTCCGCTCTTAGTATTTTCCCAATCGGTGTCACTCAACCCTGTATTAATGAGTGACCCATCACGATACCGCGTAACCCGCAAATTCTCCGCCATCCATTCCTGATCACCAATAATCACTGTCCGATAGAAATTGCCATCAATATCTGTGACTCCATTACCGGGGGTACCATGGCCTGGATCAACTACCTCTTCCAATGTGGTAAAACTAATGCGATCCCCGTACGCTCTTCCAACACTATTACCTGCAAAGGCTCTTGCATAATAACGTGTATCGGATTGTAACTCACTTATCGTGCTGGAAAACTCACCTATGCCCGTACCCTCGTTGGTGCAGTTCGTAAAACTGTCAGAGTTGTTGGTTTCGCTCCAGCATATACCCCGCTCCGTAATAGCGGCATCCCCGTCATCGACTATAATCGCTGAAATGGTAGCAGTGTTGTGGGTCAAAGAACTCGCTTCCAGGGTACGCACATCCGGCATATACTGAGAGGGTGGACAGCTGTTGGGATCAAATAATGAAACATATGCCATTGTCAGAAATCCAAAACCTAAATCGGTTGGATCAATAATTGACAACAAACCTTCATCTATAGAAGGTAATATCATATCTGTCGCCATGTTGGTCGCTGCCAATATGCGCCATTGGTATCTATCACCGTAATCTTTATAAAAGTATTCCACGGGTGATCTTGAAGTTGCAAACTCTTCTGTTTCGATAACCGCTGATATTTCTTTACCGATACCCAAAGACTTTCCAATGTCGAAAGAGTACTCAGATATTCCTCGATGATTCGTTATTGCACCAGGGATTTCAGCGGGACATTTCGAAAAATTATTAAAAGTAAACGGGCTCGTCTGTTCTGCAGAGCCTAATGAAAAGCTGAACTCTAAACCCAGTTTTGCAAATAAACTTCCCCTAACATTTAGTTTTCTCCCCTTTACCGTACCTGTAAAACGATTTACATTACCTGGATCATTTGTAGGTACATTGGTAAAAAATCGATAAAAGCCTTTCAGATCTAATGCCAATGTTGCACCAACATCCAGCTCTAATAAAGCATCTGTATCGTATCCACACATTTGGAAGTGATAGACGCTCCTGTCCAAATTAACCAAGTCATATATAGTTTCTACACCTGCGCCATTAAATAAAGATATTTTCTCGCTGAGTCCAGATGATATTGATGCGCTCGCCGACAGGTCCACACTCAATCCTTTTACAAGAGCAATTCTTAAGTTATCATGACATGAAAGTGAACCTTGTTCTTCAAGACCATCATTAATGATCTTTGACATTGGTTCAAAATAACTTTGGAACCCCTCCTTAAACTCCTCTTCACTGTAATATTCGTTCAGTACATTGGTGAGTCTATTTAGAGCAGCATCAAGAGAGTCTAGGTACTCCGCCTGTTGCTCTTCCGGTACATTTTCAAACTCCTCTGCAGCAATAGGCAGGAAATTTTCAGAAAGTACCCTGGTTACCGTTTCATCAATAGCCTCCTTTGTTTCTTCAACTTTTGGCGTGTGAAATTCAAAAGATTCACCATAGGAGGTTCCAGCGCTATTGGTGGCGTACGCTCTTACAAAATAAGTTTTTTCCGGCGACAGACCTGTAATACGGCTGTAAAATGCACCATTGCCCAAAGTGTCTGCCGTCATGCCATCATGAGTAGTTACCGTTGGGTTAACTGATGTCGCCCACACCACCCCCATTTCAGTGATCTCTGATCCGCCATCATCCAAAATGGTTCCACCGGAGCGCGCTGTGGTAAGCGTAACATTAACTGCCTGCTGGGTGGATAATTTGGGTGGCTGCATCTTCCTTGCCAACTGAACTATATCGACCTCATAATCCTGGTAAGCTGGAACCTGAATCTCAAATCCTAGATACTGGTCGGTTTCCTCAACCACGATCCGGTATTTCATTTCTTCATCCGCTTGTTGCATACTGCTTACAACCCGACTTGAAGGTTGAGCACCTTGTCGCACCCGTATTTCAGGGTTTCCACCTCCTATACCAGCACTTAAAAATGTCATACTTCGCGTGAGGGAGAATCCATTCCCCTGAATAGATCGGAAGAGCACAC
>PWNO01000144.1 GCA_003557765.1 Bacteroidales bacterium | reverse complement strand
CTTTAAGGTCGCATTTTGCGACCTTAAACCCTAACAGGGGGCAACATAGAAAATACATCCCGTTTGCATTTACTGAATCAGGAGTTGCCATGTTATCAGCAGTGCTGAAAAGTAAAAAAGCCATTGAGGTCAGCATCAAGATTATCACTGCCTTTGTTGAAATGCGCCGTTTTCTAATACCTTTCTAATGCTTTTCTAATTGTTTTTTAATGAAGGTATGATCCGGCAAAAGTACATTTGCCTGTGAATAAACTTTAGTCAAAGGACGGAGAATTTCATAACCTACCATTTGAACGCGATATCATATGAACAAAGAGCAATCTTTTTCGGAAGAGATCAAACACAAAGTCAAGAAAAAGGAGAGCCTGGATGAGGTCATTACCGCTTTAGAAGAACTGCCAGAGGCTGAAATTGCTGAAGCCCTGAAACCACTTTCCAATGAAGACCTGATCACCGTGCTTTCCCTTTTCCCGGTGGAAAAGCAGGGACAGATCTTTGCCGAATTTGACCTGCCCCGGCAGCTGCATTTTTTCCAACACGTGAGCAAGAAGTGGTTTGCCCGGATGTTTGAAAAAATGCCTTCTGACGACAGGGCCGACACCTTCCAGCAGTTGAATACCCAGGAAAGAGTCACCTTATTGCCCTACCTCCAAAAAGATATCCGCGAGGACGTCCTCCGCCTGAGTGCCTACGAACACGACACCGCAGGTGGGGTCATGAGCACCGATTTTGCCATCATCAAAGCTGATCAAAGCTGCGCTGAGGCATTGAAACAGATCAGGCAGGATGATCCCGAAGAAAAAATGCTTTTTCACCTCTATGTGGTGGATGACCAGATGGTGTTGCATGGCTATATGACACTGAAAGACCTGGTCATTGCCGACCCAAATGAGATAGTCAGGGGCAGGATGCGCAAAGAACCCGTATCGGCTAACCTTGACGAGGACAGGGAGACCGTGGCGGCAAAGATTGAAAAATATGAGTTGCTGGCTTTGCCCGTATTGAACGAAAAAGGCCAGCTAATGGGCATCGTTCACCAGGAAGATGCCATTGAGGTGATCCGCCAGGAACAGACCGAAGACATGGAAAAGTTCATGGGCATCATTCCAGGCAGTGAGATCCTCAACTACAACCAAACGACGGCAGCCGGTCATTTTCGAAAAAGGGTGACGTGGCTCGCCATCCTCACGGTGATCGGATTTGTTTCCGGGATGATCATCCAGCGCTACGAGTCAGCCCTGTCGGCCCTGATGATTTTGGCTTTGTACATTCCCATGGTAGCCGATACCGGAGGAAACAGCGGAAGCCAGGCCGCAACCGTGGTCATCAGGGCCATGGCCCTTGGACAGGTTGGTGTCAAAAACTGGTTCCGCATCCTGCGAAAGGAAGCCCATATCTCCATCATGCTCGCCGGAGTTTTGGGCGTCATCTCCTTTTTCATGATCCTGATCCTGTCCTGGCAATCCGATGTCGCCCTGCCGCATAGCTTGGGATTCATTGCTTTCGGGATCTCTGTTGCCCTTGCAGCCCAGGTCATCACCGCAACGCTGATCGGTGCCGGTCTTCCCCTGCTCGTCAAACGGTTTGGCGGAGATCCGGCCATCGCTGCCAGCCCGGCCATCACCACGGTAGTTGACATAACCGGACTGCTCATCTATTTCGGAGTTGCCACGCTATTGTTCTTTTAAGGCTAAGGTTAAAAACATCGCAAACCCGGACTTTTCGACCTTTAGACCTTTCGTCCTTTTGTCCTTTTGTCATTTCGTCCTTTTGTCCTTCATAAAAATCCAAACATATGAACCAAACAAAAAAAACCTCCAAAACCGTACGAAACCGAAACATCGTACTCGGCATTGTCATCGTCCTTTTGCTGATCGTGGTCATCCTGCCGCAATTCAGGCGCGAAGCATTGGTAATTGAGCTGCCTGCACAGTATGAACAGCGCAATGGTATGATTTACATACCGGAAGACTCCCCCATTCGCGATCGCCTGGAAATTGCCCCGGTGGAGATTAAAGACATCCGGCGACAGGTCACGGCGCCAGCCACAGTGGAAGCCAATCCATCCAAGCGGGCAAATATCTTTCCCCCAGCCGGGGGGCGCATTGTCCAGTTATTCGTCAATATGGGTGAAACGGTGCAGCAGGGCCAGGCACTGTTTGAGATTTACTCTCCTGAACTTGCTGATGCACAAACGCATTATATAAGCGCCAGAAGTGCTTTGGCACAAGCCGAGAAGGAGCTGAACAGGAAATAGGCTTTGCACGAGCGGGGAATTGCACCTGAACGGGAACTCGAGGAGGCAAGAACTGATTTTGAGATCGCCACAAGCGAGATGCAGGGTGCCACGCAGATCCTGCAAATCATGGGCATAGAAGAAGAGAAGATCGGAGAACCGCTGATTGTCCGGTCACCGATTGCAGGCAGGTTGGTCGACCTTGCGGTGGCACCTGGTGAGTTTATTGCTGAGCCGGAGGAGCCCCTGATGATCGTGGCAGACCTGAGCAGCGTGTGGGTCACGGCCAGCATCCAGGAAAAAGACATCCGCTTTGTGCATACAGGTGCTGACGTTCAGGCACGATTTCCAGCCTGGCCCGGAGATATTTATGAAGGCACCGTATTATTTGTCAGCGATATTCTGGACGAAGCCACACGTACCACGCGGGTAAGAATAGCGTTTGAGAACGAAGACATGAAACTTAAGCCAGGAATGTTCTCAACTGTGGATTTTTACTCAGATCCTGCTTCAGCAATTGTGCTGCCTTCAGAAGCCGTGCTTCAGCGAAGGGATTTCAACTATGTTTATATTGAAGTGGAGCCTCATACGTATAAGATGCGTGAGGTTGAAGTTGGAGAGCTGATTGAAGGAGATTTGGTGATTTTATCTGGTCTCGACCATGGTGATAATGTCATTGTGGGTAATGCTGTACTGTTACCCTGACAGGATTTATAATGTCTGTATTATCAAATAACTGCAAACAATAAAAAAACAAGATCATGTTCATCGATACATTCATAAGGTACTGTTTGGCCAGGCGCTGGATCTTTGTCAGTCTATTTCTTTTGGCAGGCATGTTTGGCTATTACTCATGGACGCAACTCACCATTGATGCTTATCCTGATATTGCTGACGTAACCACCATGGTGGTTACCCAGTATCCCGGCCATGCTGCTGAAACGGTGGAAGAACAGATCACCATACCCCTGGAAAGAGAGCTTAACGGCATGCCCGGATTGATGGTGATGCGCTCAAAGAGCACCTTTGGCCTATCTATGATCACACTGGTTTTTGAAGACGGAATGGATGATTATTTTGTCCGGCAATTAACAAGGGAGCGTTTCTCTGAAGTGGAACTGCCGGAGGGGGCCGATCCGGAGCTGGAGCCCTTGACCAGCCCCACGGGAGAGATCTATCGATATACTTTGCAAAGTGACTTATACAGCCAGCGGGAGTTGCGTGAAATGCAGGAATGGATTGTCATCCCCACGCTCCGTGAGGTCTTTGGTGTGGCTGAGGTGGCCAACTTTGGGGGCGAAACCACGCAGTTTCAGTGTGAGGTGAACCCTGAGATGCTTCAGAAATATGACCTCTCACTCGAAGACGTGATTGAGGCGGTAGATATCAATAACGCCAGTGCCGGGGGCGGACGCGTGGTCAGGGGTGACCTGGGCTACGTGGTCACCGGCATCGGCCTTGTACGTTCCCTGGAAGACCTTGGAAATATCGTGGTTACATCCATAGAAGGCACACCAATATTTCTTCGTGATCTTGGTGAACTTAAACTGGGTGCCATGGAGCGTAACGGCATGCTAGGCATGGATGACCAGGAAGACCTGGTCTCAGGCATTGTGGTCATGCTCCGGGGAGAAGATCCCTCCACCACACTTGAGGGCATTCACGAGAAGGTGAATGAACTGAATACCCGAATTTTGCCGGATGGGGTCGAGGTTGTATCCTATTATGACCGTACCGAACTAATTGATCAGACGATCAATCAGGTGAGCATGACGCTCCTCCAGGGTATTGGCCTGGTAGTCTTGATTCTGCTGCTTTTCCTGGGTAGTGTGAAATCAGCGCTGATTGTCGCTCTGGTAATCCCTTTTGCGATGCTGGTTTCCTTTGCTGTCATGTACCTTACAAACATTCCTGCTAACCTGCTTTCTCTCGGTGCACTGAGTTTTGGTATCCTGGTGGATGCAGCCATCGTCATCGTAGAAGCCCTCCAGGCACGGCGTGAAAAAAACCCTACAGAACAATTCAGTGAAGAGCGGGTTGCAGATTCAACGGTACGTGTAGCCAGACCTATCTTCTTTTCTGTGTTGATCATCATCGCCGCACACCTTCCGCTGTTTGCCTTCGAACGTATTGAAGCCAAGTTCTTTACTCCAATGGCCTATACCGTAGCCTACGCCCTCGGTGGTGCATTGCTGTTCTCACTTGCCGTCATTCCGGGCCTGATGCTTTGGTCTTACAGAAAGCCGAGCAAGGTGGTAGTAAATAAACCCATGGAATGGCTAAAAGACCGTTACCGGGACATGATGGCATTTTTACTTGACTTTCCCCGCTATGCCATCATCCCAGCTTTGCTGGCTATCCTGCTTACCGCCTTTACCTTCAATCGCATAGGAAAAGAGTTTCTTCCCTATATCGATGAAGGCTCGCTTTGGCTGCAGGTAAAGCTGCCCAGTGGGATTTCCATCGAAAAAGGTAGTGAAATGTCTGCGGAGCTCCGGGATGCAGTAAGGGAATTTGATGAGGTGAGCTTTATCGTGACCCAACTGGGTCGCAACGACGACGGCACCGATCCGTTTACCCCTTCCCATATTGAAGCCATGGTGGGATTGCACCCTTATCATACCTGGAGTCCGCGGCGCAGCAAACTGAAGCTGATCGATGAGATGGACGAGCGTCTACAGGAGATCCCTGGAATGAGTGTTGGCTTTTCACAACCCATGATTGATGGTGTCAATGATAAGGTGGCCGGTGCACATAGCGAGCTGGTCGTGAAAGTGTTTGGTGAAGACTTTACGGAGAGCCGGCGCATATCGGAGGAGGTCATGGCCGTGCTTGAAGGTGTGGAAGGCGCCGTGGACCTGAGCCTGGACCAGGAGCCTCCCCTGCCGCAGATGCAGATCGAGATCGACAGGGATGCAGCCGCTCGCTATGGCATCAATGCATCATCGATTGCAGAACTTATTGAAGTTGGCATCGGTGGCCGCGAAGTTTCGGAGATCTTCATGGGGCAAAGACGTTACGACGTGATCCTTCGTTATCCGGAACATACCCGAAATTCTCCCGAAAAAGTAGGTAACTTGCAGCTTACCTCGCCGACTGGAGCAAATGTGGCTTTATCACAGGTGGCTGATATCAGGATGACCACCGGCGAAAGCACCATTTCCAGGGAAATGAACCGCAGGCATACCACCGTCATGCTGAACCTGCGCGGAAGAGACTTCTCCCATTTCATCCGGGAGGCACAGGAAGCCATTGATGCCAATGTGGATTACGATCCGGAACTCTATAACCTGGAGTGGGGTGGTTTGTTTGAAAATAAAGAAAGAGCAGAAGGTCGAGCGATGGTGATCATTCCAATCGTGCTTGCCCTTATATTCCTGTTACTATACGCAGAGTTTGGTACCATCAGGCATCCTCTGGTAATCCTGGCCTCTTTGCCTCTTGCCGTGCTCGGGGGGCTCCTGGCGCTTGAGTTTCGGGGCATGACGGTAAACGTAGCCAGCACGGTAGGTTTTATTGCTTTGTCGGGTCTGGCAGTTCAGAATGGCGTGATTTTGATATCCAACCTCAACCGTGTCGCGAAAAAGGCTGGCATCACATTGAAGGAAGCGGTTGTTCAAGGCTCCATGATGCGCCTCAGACCTGTGCTCATTACGGCCATGACGACACTCTTTGGTGTCCTGCCAGCCGCTTATGCTTACGGCGTAGGCAGTGACATCCAGCGCCCACTAACCACGGTAATCATGGGCGGACTTCTCTCGGCCACCCTCCTCACGATGATTATTATCCCGGTAATCTATTACCTCGTAGAAAGGCGTTTTACCGGGGATAAACCCTATGAGGAATCCTGATCAGCCACGTGCTGCAAGTTTCTCACAGGGAGAACAGCAAGTCAATATCCTTATAATTGAATGATGGTAATCACAGAAAAACAAGACATATGCGCCACTTAATCCTTTTCATCACCCTGGCAGTGCTCATCAGGCCAGATGCACTGCACGCACAACAGGAAACAACCTACATGGGCTTTGATGACTTTATGCAATTCGTCCTGGCCAACAACCTGGAGTTAATGGTTGAAGAATATGAAGTATCAGCAGCAGAAGCAGTATTGCTTGCCTCGCGCGTGTGGGATGATCCGGAGCTTGAAATGATCTTCCCTCCTTTTGAGGATGATGAGTTTTCAGGGTTTCCCAAGAATATCTCTTTTGAGATGGAGATTCCGGTGGACTTTTTTGGCGTGCGCCGAAACAGGGTTCGACAGGCTCGGGCAGAGAAATATGCTGCAGAAGCGGGACTGGAGGATTTCTTAAGATATCTGCGTGCCGATGCCGCTGGCTTGTATGTTGACATGATCACCAAACAACGGATCCTCGAGCGTATGGAGCAAAACCTCGGACAGCTAAACCAGCTCGCGGAGGTAAACCAGACACTTTTTGAAAACGGTGAGGTTGGCGAGGTCGATGTGCTGCAAACACGTCTGGAGGCAAGGAATTTCGAAGCGGAGCTGTATGATGCCAAAGCAGATTTTTCTGATATGCTGGCTGAGGTGTATGTCCTTATGGGAGGCATTCCTGTAGATTCCATTGTTTTTGAAGGGGTGATTGAGATAGCCACACCTATGACCTCCTATGAACAGCTTCGCCAAAACGCGCTGGAGAAGCGTCCGGATGTGATCAGGGCGCAACGGCACCAGGAGGCTGCCCATTACGCCATGCGCAAGGCCCGTCGCGAGCGCTTCCCAGAAATAAGCCTCATCGCCGGATATCACAATGAGGCGGCCATCTCCCCTGCTCCGGGTTTCGATGCTGCCTATGCCGGGTTGATCATCCCCCTCAAGTTTTCCGGTTTTAACCGTGGAGCCATCCAGGAAAGCCGGATACACCAGCAGCAAGCTGAGTTGCTTCTTAAATCGGTAAACCTGGAGGTAGATACTGAACTGAAAAGTGCCTGGGAAAAATTTCTACTGCTTTCACAAAAGCGGCTGTTGTTCACGGAAAGCATCCTGGAAGATGCAGAGCGGGTGCGCGATGCCATTACCTACAGTTATCAGCGGGGCGAGGTGAGCTTGCTGGAAGCCCTTGATGCCCAGCGCACCTTCAATGAGGTATACATGAACTACTACGATACGCTTGCCGAGTATGCTGCTGCAATCATCAATCTGTCAGCCGTTTCAGGCAAATGGCTGGTTGACTTTGAATGATTGTATACTGGGAATCACGCTGACAGCTGCGATTGTATGAAATTGTCCCATTTGAGTTTCCCCCGTTTCCCCGTTCCATAATTTATGGTTATTTTTGCAGTAGGGAAAACCCCGATTCGAAAGCACAAAAGGCTATGGCACTGACATTTTTCAAAACGCCGCGCAACAAGAAGTTTAACTACAAGCCGGTGTACTATGACAAAAAGAAGGAGGAGCGTGAGAAGCGACTTAAGGCTGCCCTGGAGGAAGATCATGAAAACTATGAACAGGCCCTTAGGGAGAGGCTTCAGACACGCTGGAAACGTACCTCCGAAGCCAGAAGTCGCAGGGCAGCAAGCCAACGCCTGGTGGTGATCTTTGTGGTGATGTTCATTTTGATATACCTGGTTTTCGTTCTCTAATCCCAAAATAAATAAGGATTCATTACATGGCAGATGTGATCAAACTCTTGCCAGATGCAGTGGCTAACCAGATCGCTGCAGGTGAAGTGATTCAACGTCCGGCATCAGCCGTAAAGGAGTTGCTCGAGAATGCCATAGATGCCGGCGCAGACCATATTAAACTTATTATTAAGGATGCTGGAAAAACGCTGATCCAAGTCGTGGACAATGGTGGAGGTATGACCGAAACCGATGCCCGGCTTTGTTTTGAGCGCCATGCCACTTCCAAAATCAAAGCGGCCAGTGACCTGTTCCGCATAAAAACCATGGGCTTCCGTGGTGAGGCCCTGGCCAGTATGGCCGCAATTGCACGTGTTGAACTGAAAACAAAAACAGCAGACGACCAGATTGGCACCGAGGTGATCGTTGAAGCGGCGAAAACCATATCCCAAAATCCCTGCACCTGCCCCACGGGAACCAGCATTTCCGTTAAAAATTTGTTTTTCAACACCCCGGCACGTCGCAATTTTCTCAAATCCGATGCCGCCGAAAAAAGACATCTCCTTACAGAGCTGCAACGCGTGGCCATCGCACACCCGCATATTGCCTTTCAATATTATCAAAACAACCAGCTTACCCATCAGCTCAATAAGACTAACCTCAAACAACGCATCGCCAATCTTTTTGGAAGCAATTACAACCAACGGCTGGTGCCGGTTGAAGAACACACGCAGATCGTCAATGTGAGCGGCTTCATAGGGAAGCCAGAGTATGCAAAAAAATCCCGTGGTGAACAATTCTTTTTTGTGAATAACCGCTACATCCGGTCACCATATCTGAACCATGCAGTGGATCAGGCCTTCGATGAACTGATCACAGAAGATGCCCACCCTTCCTTTTTTCTTTTTCTGGAAACGGACCCGGAACAACTGGATGTGAACGTGCATCCTACCAAAACAGAAATCAAGTTCCAGGAAGAAAGGTATATCTATCAGATCGTCAGAACAGCGGTAAAACGTACCCTGGGAAGCTATAACATCAGTCCCAGCCTGGATTTTGACCAGGAACCTGCTTTTGACATCGGTCCGCCTGACAAAAGCAGGCCCGTCAGGCCGCCAGGGATCACAGTAAACCCAGACTATAATCCTTTTGAACAGGGTGGCCAACCGAAAACAACTACTCATCAGCACCTGAAAAGCAGGGCCAACCCAAAACAATGGGAAAGCCTCTTTCCAGGAGATGCCGATATGCCGGACACCTCAAAAGCAGGGCAACAACAGGTAATCATCAGTCCCGACTGGAAGGAAGGAAAAGAGGAAGCCAACGGGCAACGGTTTTTCCAATTGCACAACCGGTACATTATGACCCCTGTGAAGTCGGGGATGATGATCATTGATCAGCAACGAGCACATGAAAGGGTGCTTTATGAAAAGTTTTCGCGTCCGGATGCCCAAAGGCAGGTTGCATCCCAGCAGCTGCTTTTTCCGGATAACATTTCGCTTTCAGAACACGATGCAGGAATACTCAATGAGATCATAGACCCCATACGATCCATGGGCTTTGGCATTAACCCCTTGGGCAAGCTGCGCTTCGTGGTGGATGCCATACCGGCAGATATGACTGAGGATCAGGCTTTGCAAGACGTGATGGAAGGCATCATCGAAAATTATCAAAAGAACAAGCTGGAATTAAAAGATGACATCAGGACAAATGTCCTGCGCGCAATGGCCAAAAGGCTGTCTATAAAACATGGGAAACCACTCACAGAAGAAGAAATGGCCGCCATCACAAATAACCTGTTCGCATGCAGCATGCCCCAGCACACTCCAGCCGGAAAACCCGTCCTGCAGATCATTACCAATGAGGAACTCTCAGCACGCTTTAAATAACACAGAAATCGTATTTTTGCCCTTTCGTAAGGCAGTAAAGCATAAATAAACCTTTTAATATTAGCATCTGTTAAAAGGAAAGATAAAGAGCCATTGCAAATCATGATTTAACCGGATGCATGGCCGCATATATCCTGTCCGGGCGCAATACCGGATAATTTTAAACACAAAGAAACTATGATGCAAATCAGAGCCGGAGGATACAACTTCATGCCTGTGGTGGTGAAAAACCTTCTCATCATCAATGGCTTGTTTTTTTTAGCCACCATTTCTCTGGAAACGGCGTACAGGATTGATCTTTTTCAGAAGCTGGGTCTTTTCATGCCCGGTTCTCCCAACTTTCAGCCCTTTCAGTTTGTGAGCCATATGTTCATGCATGCCAACTTTAACCACATTTTTTTCAACATGTTTGCGTTATGGATGTTTGGCACCGCCATTGAGAACCTTATGGGCTCCCGGCGTTTCCTGATCTATTATATGATCACCGGCTTTGGTGCGGCCTTCCTTCACCTGGGGGTGAATTACATCGAGTTGCTCAGCCTGCGCAATGAACTGCTCAATGCTGGTCTTTCACCACAGGAACTTCGCCAGTACGTGGAATCCCCACCAGAGACTGTTCGATCAGACATTGCTGCTGCCCTGGCAGGGTACATACGTAAGTTTATCATTCCTACCGTGGGGGCTTCAGGTGCCGTATTTGGCATATTGCTGGCCTTTGGCATGTTCTTCCCAAATAGTTATATCTACCTGTTCTTTGCTATTCCCATTAAGGCCAAATATTTTGTGATGGGCTACGGCGCACTGGAACTTTATTTTGGAATTTTTAGCCGCCCAGGAGATAACATTGCCCACTTTGCTCACCTTGGTGGCATGCTCTTTGGCTATCTGCTCATTAGGTACTGGCGACGAAAACGGCAGATCTATTATTAATAACTGACGCAAAGTTTCAGATAAGATAAATCATGCAGCATTCTATATTTCAGGAAATAAAGAATTTTTTTATTCGTGGATCCGTGTTGGCTCGCCTGATTGGCATCAATGTGGCTATATTCATTCTCATTAACCTGGTGCGGGTATTCTTTTTCCTCTGGAACATAGAGGGTGCTGGTGATGCATTGACCCACTGGCTGGGGATATCATCCAATATCCACGTGGTCATTCACCGTCCCTGGACCCTGATAACTTATATGTTCCTTCATCTCGACTTTTTCCACGTGCTTTTCAATATGGTGGTGCTCTATGTAGGCGGTCGACTGTTCAGCGATTTCATCGGATCAGACAGACTTACAGCGACATACCTCATCGGAGGTCTTGCAGGCGCTTTATTCTATATCGCTTCGTTCAACATCTTCCCTGTTTTTGAAGATGTAGTTGCCTATGCCGTGGCAATTGGTGCCTCTGCTTCCGTTTTGGCCATATTCGTGGCCATCGCAGTGTACATGCCAAACTACCAATTGCCGCTTTTGCTATTGGGAAGGATACGCCTGAAATATATTGCCATATTCTTTGTGGTGCTGGACGTAATCAGTATTGACAAGGGAAATCCCGGTGGACACCTGGCACATCTCGGGGGAGCGGCCTGGGGGGCAATCTATGCCAGTCTGCTGAAAGCCGGCAGGGATCCCGCCCTGGTGATCGGCTTTTACCTTGGGAAGATTGGCAGACTTTTCCGGAAAAAGCCTCGTATGCGGGTTGAGTATACCAGCAAAAGGCCGGTTACCGATGAAGAATACAACAGGCAACGGGCTGAAGACCGGCAGAGAATGGACAGGATCCTGGACAAGATCTCACGGAGCGGATACGACAGTCTCACCAAAGAAGAAAAGCAATTGTTGTTCAAGATGGGCGACAAGTAGGTGTTTCCCATTCTTAAGCCTGGCCTGCAATGAATTTCAAGATCATATCGGACTTTTCTCCCACTGGAGACCAGCCGGAAGCCATCACCCAGTTGTCGGATGGTATTAAGCAAGGTGCACCTTTTCAGACTTTGCTGGGAGTGACCGGATCCGGAAAGACTTTCACCATTGCCAATGTGCTTCAGCATGTGCAAAAGCCAACCCTTGTCCTGAGCCATAACAAAACCCTGGCAGCCCAGCTTTATGGTGAGTTTAAACATTTCTTTCCTGACAATGCCGTGGAGTATTTTGTTTCCTATTATGACTATTACCAACCTGAGGCCTATATTCCCACCACCAATACTTACATCGAAAAAGACCTTTCCATCAATGATGAGATCGAAAAGCTCAGGCTGAGTACAACCAGCACCTTGTTGTCTGGTCGGCGTGATGTCGTTGTAGTAAGTTCCGTATCTTGCATATACGGCATAGGTAACCCGGATGATTTCAACAAAAACACCATCCTGTTGAACGTAGGGGATGTCCTGAGCCGCAACCGTTTGCTACATCGCTTGGTGGGAAGCCTTTACAGCAGAACGACTGCTGAGTTTACCCGTGGCAACTTCCGGGTACAGGGAGATACGGTGGATGTGTTTCCTGCCTATGCCGATAAAGCGGCACGCATCGTATTCTGGGGTGATGAAATTGAATCCCTTGCGTTTTTTGATCCGGAAACCGGTCGCACCACGGAACCTTTGGAACACCTCACCATATACCCAGCCAATATCTTTGTGACCTCCCCGGACAGGATGAAGGAAGCAATCCGGAACATCCAGGATGACCTGGTGGAACAAGCTGCTTTCTTGCGCGAAACGGGCCGGCCTCAGGAAGCTGAACGCCTCGAGGACAGGGTGAATTATGATTTGGAGATGATCCGTGAGCTGGGCTACTGTTCTGGAATTGAAAACTACTCGCGATACTTTTATGGCAGGAAGCCCGGATCCAGGCCATTTTGTTTGATTGACTACTTTCCGGATGATTTTCTGACGGTAATCGACGAGAGCCACGTCACGGTTTCACAGATTCATGCGATGTATGGGGGCGACTTTTCCCGAAAGAAAAACCTCGTGGAATATGGTTTTCGACTGCCTGCCGCTCTTGACAACAGGCCATTGAAGTTTGACGAATTCGAGCAACTCATCAACCAGGTCATCTTTGTGAGCGCAACGCCGGCTGATTATGAGTTGCAAAAAAGCGAAGGCGTGGTGGTAGAACAGGTCATCAGGCCTACTGGGTTACTTGAACCGCCGATAGACGTGCGTCCCAGTCTGAATCAGATCGATGACTTGCTTGAAGAGATCAACCAGCGCAGCGACAAAGGCGAGCGCACCCTTGTCACCACACTGACCAAGAGGATGGCGGAAGAGCTGACCAAATACCTGACCAATGCCAATGTCAAATGCCGGTTTATCCACTCTGATGTGGACACCCTGGAGCGGGTTGAGATCCTGCGCGACCTGCGCCTTGGCAATTTCGATGTCCTGATTGGCGTGAACCTTCTGCGTGAAGGACTTGACCTGCCAGAAGTCTCCCTGGTCGCCATCCTGGATGCCGACAATGAAGGATTTCTTCGGTCCGAGCGATCGCTTATCCAGACTGCAGGACGGGCAGCAAGGAACATCAACAGCCGCGTCATCATGTATGCAGATCACGTTACCCGCTCCATGCAAGCCGCCATTGATGAAACAAACCGGAAGCGTGAAAAGCAGCTCAAATACAATGCGGAGCATGGAATCACCCCGGCACAGATTCAAAAATCGGTGGAGGCCATTCACGGCCAGACCGCCGTGGTGGATGCCCGGGGCAAAACCAGGGCCTATGCCGGAAAGGATAGCTTAGATGTGGCTGCCGACCCCATCGTTCAATATATGAGTAAGGAACAGCTTCAGAAGGCCATTCAGCAAAGCAAGCGCCAGATGGAAAAGGCAGCCAAAGCACTTGACTTCCTGGAAGCCGCAAACCACAGGGATGACATGTATGCCCTGGAAAAATTATTCAAGGAAAAATACCTCTGATGATTACAGAAAGATTACTCGCAAAGCATAGCCAAGGCTTTCATGCCCTGTTTCAGCCCGACCTTACGCATGAAAATAGCATGATCCTGGACCTTACCGCTGGAAATCCAAAAATGAAGCACCTGGATTATTCCAATACCCGAAGTCTGGGTGCACTCATTTTTAATGAGATGCAGAAGCAAGGTTTCCTGTATGCCTACGGTGGCTACCTTGAGGACAGGGAAGTATATCGTCGCAGCCCATTGTTTGCCGGACAGTCGGAGCAGGCACGGAGCATCCATCTCGGCATCGATGTCTGGACATCACCGGGCACACCTGTATATCTCCCGCTGGATGGTGTAGTGCATAGTTTTCAGGATAACGATACGTTTGGTGATTATGGGCCAACAATAATTATGGAACATCAACTGAAGGGAGAGACATTCTATACGCTTTACGGGCACCTTACCAGGGAATCCCTGGAGACCCTGCACGAGAAGAAACAGATGCGCAAGGGCAGCATGCTCTGTCATATCGGGGAAGCCCCGGTCAATGGTGATTGGCCTCCCCACTTACATTTCCAGGTCATCGCAGACATGCAAGGATTTAAGGGTGACTTTCCTGGTGTAGCCTTTATGAGTGAACAAACTAAATACCGTGAGCTTTGCCCTGATCCCGGACTGTTCTTTACAAAGCTGAATTTGACCAGACAGGATTGAGTTATTAAGTCTGACACTGGCAGCCAGTGTCTTGACGGAAGGTCTGGAGTGGATAATCAGTGAGCAATCCTTGAGTTTTATAATGATAAAGCTTAAGCTCCTCATGTAATGAAGTTACCTTCTATCCAATGGTTGTTGTTTTCCAAAGGATAATCTGTTATTTTTGTTGCGGATATTAATCACACCAAAGCTTTTATTGATCACCACAATGATGTATAGCTTATGATGGATATTTTTACAAAGGCAACGAGCAAAATGGGACCATTAGGCCAATATGCCGATCAGGTCCACGGATATTTCACTTTTCCCAAGCTGGAAGGCGAGATTTCCAATCGCATGAAGTTCCAGGGCAAGGAAAAGCTTATCTGGAGTTTGAATAACTATCTCGGCCTGGCCAATGACGCTGAAATCCGTAAAGTGGATGCCCAAGCTGCCAAAGATTATGGGATGGCCTTGCCAATGGGTGCCCGCATGATGTCAGGGCAGACGGATCAACATGAACGGCTTGAGCAAGAGCTTGCTGATTTTGTCGGCAAAGAGTCTGCCTATCTGCTCAATTATGGCTACCAGGGCATGGTTTCAGTGATTGATTCGTTGTTAGATCGCCAGGATGTGGTGGTATATGATTCCGAATCCCATGCCTGCATTATTGATGGTTTGCGCATGCATCTGGGTAAGCGTTTTGTTTTTCCACACAATGACATGAAAAGTCTGCGCAAACAGCTGGAAAGGGCCACAAAACTGGCTGAAAAAACTTGCGGAGGTGTGCTTGTGATTACGGAAGGCGTGTTTGGCATGTCGGGCGACCTCGGCAAACTCGATGAGATTGTGGCCATGAAGAAGGATTTTGATTTCAGGCTTCTTGTGGATGATGCACACGGTGTGGGCATCATGGGTAAGACAGGTGCCGGTACTGGCGAACACTTCGGCGTGCAGGATGGCATTGACGTTTTCTTCGGAACCTTTGCCAAGGCTTTCGCTTCCATTGGTGCCTTTGTGGCCGGTCCCAAAGACATCATCACCTACATGATGTACAACATGCGCAGCCAGATCTATGCCAAGTCTTTGCCGATGCCCTTGGTCATTGGCGGGTTAAAGCGCCTGGAGATGATCCGAAACAAACCTGAACTCAGGGAAAAACTATGGACCATCGCCAATGCCTTACAGGAAGGACTCAAAAAACGGGGCTTCAATATTGGAAATACACAATCACCCGTTACCCCTGTTGTGCTTAGCGGAGATACCCCGGAAGGCACCAACCTGACACACGACCTCAGGGAAAACTTTAATATTTTCTGCTCTGTCGTAGCCTACCCTGTAATCCCCAAAGGGATGATCATCCTGCGGTTGATTCCCACCGCGGTGCATACCATCGAAGATGTTGAATATACGCTGGACGCATTCTCACAGGTGAAAAGCAAACTGGATAAGGGCGCATACGCTACCGGAAAGATCGTGGAGGTGCTGTAGTCATGCACCGGATCATTTGAACGCAGCCTGCAATGAAACAAATGAACGTGCGGAAAAGATGAACGTGCGTCCCGGCCTAAGTTATTTTTTGGTGGCAGAATTCATTACAAGGACCCATCTCAGAAAACCATGGCACTGGCACTGCACTCAACAAGTCTTTAATACAATTTTGACCGTTTAACAAGCATGGACATCAGGATGTCCTCGTAGCCTTTATTAATATCAGAGGGGACAAAATCTATCTTGTATTGCATGCACTTCAGACGCAAGTTGTTGAAGTATTCAGACATCCGCTCTACATAATCTCCACTAAGGTCGCCAGGGTTAAGCCGGACAGTCTCTCCTGTTTCCATGTCGACAAAACGATACGGCCGGCTCTGAAAATCGAAGCCCAGCTCTTGCTGACCTTCATACACATGGAAGAGAATGACCTCATGCTTGTTGTGTTTAAGATGCTGTAAGGCAGAGAATATGTTATCCGGGTTGGCTTCATTGTCCATCATGTCAGAGAAAATGATTACCAGGGATCGCTTATGGATTTTTTCTGCCAGCAGGTGCAGCATGTCTGCCGTGTTGGTGCGCTTTTGCTCCTTTTCTAATGACTCCTGGTAAAGATTATTCAGGTAACCATATAGCATTTTATGGTGTACGCTACTGGACCGGGCCTGGGTGTGCAGTTCCATCTTGTCGGATACGATGCTGAGTCCGACCGCATCGCGTTGTTTCCTGAGCAGATACATCAGAGCAGCGCTGGATTCTATAGCAAAGTCCAGCTTTGTCTCACTTCGTCCGGAAGTTCGCTTGCCGCCAAAAAGCATCGATGAAGAATTGTCGATCACAATATGACAGCGCAAGTTGGTTTCCTCCTCGAAACGCTTTACAAACAGCTTTTCAGTTCGCGCGTAGAGTTTCCAGTCGATGTGCCGGGTGCTTTCACCAGGGTTATAAATCCTGTGTTCGGCAAACTCCACAGAAAAACCATGAAACGGGCTTTTATGCAACCCCGTGATAAATCCTTCCACTACCTGACGCGCCAGTAGTTCCAGACTTCCAAAACGACCTGGTACTTCCGGATCAATTTTCTTTATCAAAAGAATATAGATTTTTGAGGCCTCTGCAGCATTGCCAAAGCCTTCAGGTTTTCAATCTTGATTAAAAAAGACAAGAAACGGTGACTACAGCAGGCTATCAATCTTTCCGGCCAGCACATTTTTTGGCACAGCGCCCACCTGTTTGTCTACTACCTGTCCGTCCTTGAAAAACAATATGGTGGGAATGTTGCGGATGCCATATTTCATGGCTACGTCAGGATTGCT
>PWNO01000044.1 GCA_003557765.1 Bacteroidales bacterium | reverse complement strand
GTTTTGATATGTAGCTACTTATTTATGCCAGCGTTTTAATTGTTGAAACTGCATACAAAGGCACATTGACCAACCAGTCCCGAACAGCTGTGTTTACACAAAGTCAAACGACTTTTGCACATAAAACACATTTTTACAAACGACTTTGTGTTTTGTGGTCATTTGCGCAACTAAAACATAATGTCTTTTTTGCGACATTTGCGTGGATGTTTGACCTTCAGAAAAATTGCCATTTAAAAACCACAAACCAACCATTGCGTTATGAGCCCACTTTTCAAAACGGCAAAAGAACACTTGCATTACCTCTGCGAAAGCATTTCTGAACGCCACCTGGGCAGCCAGGGTAACAAACAGGCCACCGGCTATTTGAAAAAAGTGCTGCAACAAAACCAGTGGGAAACCGAAGAAAGCCCGCTGGAAGTAATCGACTGGAAATCCGACGGTGCTTATCTGCAATGCGGCAAGCAGTCTTTTGAGGTCTTTTCAAGTCCGTATTCTTTGGGATGTAATGTTGAAGGCGAACTGACTGCCGTTGACAGCCTCAGCAAGCTGCAACAGGCTAATTTGCAGGACAAGATTGTTTTGCTGCACGGTGAGATAGCAGCTGAACAGATCATGCCGAAAAATTTCGTATTCTACAACCCTGAACATCACCGGCAAGTGATTCAACTGCTTGAGTCCGGCGGCGTGAAAGCCATCATCTGTGCTACCGGCAAAAACCCCTCGCTGGCCGGCGGGGTGTATCCTTTCCCCATGTTTGAAGACGGCGACTTCGATATCCCCAGCGTATTCATGAAAGACACCGAAGGCGAAAAGCTCTTAGCCTGCGTTGGACAACAGCTTAGTCTGGAATCCCGGGCAATGCGCATCTCAGGAACCGCTTTCAACGTAATTGGGCGAAAACCCGGAAGGGAAAAGCAGCGCATCGTGATCACTGCACACATCGATGCCAAACAGGGCACACCCGGTGCACTCGATAATGCAACAGGTGTAACTGTACTGCTGCTATTGTCGGAGTTGCTGAAAGACAAGAGTTTGCAATTTCCCGTCGAGCTGGTTGCTTTCAACGGCGAAGATTACTACGCAGCATCAGGACAAATGAAATACATTGAGCAGCAAAAAAACGGCTTTGATGACATCCTGCTGAACATAAATATCGACGGCGTGGGCTGCAAGGAAGGCGCTTCAGCTTTTTCGGCCTTCGGTTTGCCGGATGCCATCCTGAATGTTTTTCATACCATCATTAAAAGCCATCCAGGCATTGTCGAAGGAGCACTCTGGTACCAGGGCGATCACAGCATTTTTCTGCAGCACGACCGACCGGCCATTGCCGTTACATCCGAATGGATTCTTCAAAACATGGAAAAGCAGGACATTACTCACACTGAAAGGGACAACCTCAGTATCATTGATCACCGCAAGGTGGTTGAAGCAGCCACGAGCATCAACGAATTATTGGTCCAGGTCTTCTGATTAACACCTTCGCCCTTTTTCAAATAATCATCTGTCTTTTGCAAACTAAAAACATTTTTCTTGACTTCCGCGTTTGATTGATCTGCGTTCAAAAATGGGTTTAGCGTTTTTATCCACAAATTGCCACAAATTGCCACAAATTATTTCTCAAATTTTCACAAATTTCTCAATCTTAACCTTAACCTTAACCTTAACCTTAACCTTAACCTTAACCTTAACCTAAACCTTTATTCTCAATTTGTTGCCAAAGAAAAAGTACATCCAAAAATGATGGCAGGAGAAATAGCCAAAGGATTTTTTAATATTTTTGCTCCGGTAAAAAACTATAAACATGAAATATCTGGCAATCACTCTAATTATGTTAACAGCTATTACAGCTACATCCAAATCAAACGACCACGATCCATACATATGGTTGGAAGAGTTAGAGGGCAGGGAAGCCCTCGAGTGGGTTGAGGAACGCAATGCTGCTTCCCTTGAGGTGCTGACAGGCACCGACAGCTACAGGGAGGCTTTTGAGAGCAGCCTGGAGATTTTAAACGCTGACGACAGGATCGCTGCGCCATTTCTGCGTGGCGACTACATCTACAACTTCTGGCAGGATGCCGCCAATCCCCGCGGTGTCTGGCGGCGCACCAGCAAAGAGCGTTATTTTGCCGGCGATCCGGATTGGGATGTATTGCTCGACATTGACGCTTTGTCGGAGGCCGACAATGTACCTTGGGTATATCGTGGAGCAAGTGGTTTGGCGCCTGACTATGATCTGTATATTGTTTCGCTCTCGCGCGGTGGTGCAGATGCCGTTGAGATGAGAGAATGGGACATCCGCACCCGTTCATTTGTCGATGATGGTTTCTTTCTTCCGGAGGCTAAAGGAGGTCTCAGCTGGCTCAACGACAGCACCCTTCTTGTATCGACTGACTTTGGCGAAGGCACCATGACAAGTTCGGGATATGCCAGGCAGGTCCGGAAATGGCACCGGGGTACACCCATCAATGAGGCCACCCTGCTTTACGAAGGTATTTATGAGGACGTAAGTGCCTCAGGCGGTGTGATAAATACCAACGAAGGTCGCTACGCCTTCATCTATCGCGCCATCGATTTCTACAGTCGCCACGTATACTACCTCGACGGTAACATACCCATCAGGCTGGATATTCCCGCCGATGCTTCCATACGCGGCCTGCACAAAAAACAACTGATCGTTGAGCTCAAGTCCGACTGGTTTGTCAACGATCATGTCTTTCCACAGGCCTCTCTGGTGAGCATTGATTTCGAATCGCTCATCGAGGGACGACACGACCTATTGCTGATTCATGAGCCGGGATCGCGCAGCAGTATCTCAAGGGTGGCAACCACCCAGAACCACCTTCTGGTAAGCAAACTCAACAATATTATCAGTGAGCTGTACAGTTACACATTTGACGCCAATGGTTGGACGGCGCGCCGTGTGGACGTACCGGAAATGGGCACCATTCACCTGGGATCAACCGAGCGCTATTCCGATGACTTTTTCTTCTACTACCAAAACTTTCTTACCCCATTCTCTTTGTTTTTCGCCAGTGCTGAGACGCTGGATATGCGTTTGGTGCGCTCGGCCCCCGCTTTTTTCGACAGCGAAGGCTTCGAGGTATGGCAACATGAAGCAGTATCAGCCGACGGCACCCGTATCCCTTACTTTGTTGTTGGCTGCGGCGACATACCGCTCGATGGCAGCAATCCCACTTTGCTTTATGCTTACGGTGGTTTTGAAGCTTCGATGTTGCCCTCTTACTCTGCCTTGCGTGGCAAGTCGTGGCTGGAAAGTGGTGGCGTATACGTGCTCGCAAACATAAGGGGCGGTGGTGAATTTGGACCACAATGGCACCAGGCCGGCCTCAAAGAAAACAGGCAACGGGTTTTTGACGACTTTCACGCTGTAGCAGAGGACTTGATAGAGAAAGGGATCACTACCGGACACAGGCTTGGCATACAAGGTGGCAGCAACGGCGGCCTGCTGGTGGGCGTGGCGTTTACACAACGCCCGGAGCTATATGGAGCCGTAGTTTGCCAGGTGCCGTTGCTTGATATGCAGCGATACCACAAGCTGTTGGCTGGCGCCAGCTGGATCGGCGAATATGGAAACCCCGATATCCCCGAGGAGTGGGCCTACATCAGGGAATACTCTCCCTATCACAACCTCAGGGAAGACCAGGACTACCCAACAGTGTTCTTCACCACCTCCACCCGCGACGACAGGGTGCACCCGGGCCACGCCCGCAAAATGGTGGCCAAAATGATGGATATGGGCTACCGTGTGTATTACTGGGAAAATATGGAGGGCGGCCACGCCGGTGCATCAACCAACGAGCAGCGTGCAAAGAGCTTCGCGCTTACATACAGCTACCTGAAGATGATGCTGTTTGACTAACAATAGTCGTTAATCAAAGACAAGCTATCTAAAAGCCCTTGATAAATTTCTCTTTCATCAGGGTGTTACCTGTTTTTACCTGAATAATGTAGAAGCCTGCTGGCATGCCATAGATGTCTAAATGGGTAATGTCGGTGCCTGATCTTTTCAGCACCTCTTTACCAAAACGATCATAAATGATGATTTGCGTGGTTTGATTGCCCGGATATGTTTGTCCATAGTCGATTTGGATATATTCCCTGGCTGGATTCGGGTAAATCCTGACTTGATACGGCTGTTGCGGTGGCCTGATGATGGCAGGAAAATCACAGTCAGCACCGGTTGCTACCAGATTATCCGCAGAACATAATACAGCTCGGATGCTACTCAGTGTTGCCCGCATACGGATGCGTTGGTCGAGCGAAAACATGTTGAGACATTTGTCAGGATTGTAAAACATATAGTTCTCGTTTTGCGGATGGATTAGCGAGTCATTCGGACAGGTAATAATATTAAAGTAACAGTCATCCCCGTAACCAATGTAAACATTCCAGTGAATCGGTGTGTCACAACACCTGTCCGTAACCATATCACAATCAATCGATTCACATTCTCCCACAACATTCCATGCATCATGAAAGGTGTGATACAGCCCCAGGTAATGTCCTACTTCATGGGTAAACACTTTGCCACCTTGTATGTCCGGGTCGTCGCCGCCAAGGTTCATGCCAATCATTTCATGTGCTTCTACAATGCCGTCATAAACAGGTGTTTTCATCCAG
>PWNO01000318.1 GCA_003557765.1 Bacteroidales bacterium | reverse complement strand
GGTGAATAATGCCCTCGACAACCGGTATTACGATCACGTCAGCTTTTACCGCAGGATGCGGATCCCGGAACCGGGAAGGGACATCCAGTTGTTTGTACAAATCCCCATCAATAAGTGAAAAATGAAAAGTGAATAATTAAAAATAATTGAATCATGAAGAAACACCTGATTGGCGCTAAATTGCTTTTTTTTACAGTTTCTATGTTTTTCTGGGCGTGCGCTGAAGATGAAGACACCGTAGAATTGCAACCAACGGTTGAAGTACTCTCACCGGCGTATTGTGACACCATATGGTTCGATGAACCATTTACTTTTAAAATCCGGGTTGCCGACCCGGGCAAAGAAGGACTCGGAGCAGTGAGCTTTGACACCCACCATAACTTCAACCATCATACACACGGATCACATCAACCTTGCGAAATGGATCCAAAAAAAGATGCTGTGCGCCCGTTCGAAGAGGTATGGATCCACGACCTGCCGGATGATGAGATCGATTACGTATTTGAACAGGAAATCACCATCCCTTCAGTTGCCAGTGAAGATGCCTACCACGATTATGGAGACTACCACTTCCACATATACGTAACCAACAGTCAGGGATACCAAACCTTTACGACACTGGATTATAAACTGATGTACCGAGAAGGTCACCCGGATGACCCCTGGCAGTAAAACACATATAATCATGAGGGGCATGGGAGCCATATTGCCAAAAAGACAATTAATTCTGCGCACGCCTGCAAAATCCTCTTCGAGGACTTAAACCACAGCACATTGATTAACAGCAATCTGTAAAAATAAAAACAGACAAAAGCTGATAATAAACAAAATGATCAAACACTATATTTGTTCAACCCAAATCCTTTGTGATAAAGGATGTCAAAACCAAAGTACAATGAAAAAAATGATTAAAACACTCGCCATGCTATTGCTGGTTTCTTTTGTGATGAGCTCTTGCGAAAAAGATGACACCGATACCACAACGCCACCGGAAATATATGATTTCGCAGCAGGAACACATCCCCCGAATGTAAATGACACCATCGTCCATAAACCTGGTGCAGAGATCATTGTGGATTTTAATGCACGTTCGGTAAATGATGGCAGGCTTGATGCATATCATATCGAAATTCACGACCACCCTGAAAGTGGGAACCCTGCTGATGAATATAAAATTATTGATGAACGCTTTGATGATGATTCCAATTTTAAGGGGTTAAGAAATGCGAGCGTACATAAGCACCTGGCTATCCCCGGCGAAGCTCCGCTGGGCGAATATCACGTGGAAGTGATTGTGATCGATGAGTACGGGAATTCCACCATGGTCGACAAGCTGCTTTATCTGGTTGAAGACAACAAATAACAATCGATGAACCCCTTAAGTGCATAAGATTTTTTCAACCATATCCCGGTAAGCAAACAGATTACTACAGAGATCGGGATTGACGGACATCAAACATCAAACCATTATTTTTACCTTTGCGCTGCGATGGAAGCAGTAAACTACATTCAGGCAAGGGGCATCAGCAAGGCTTATGGCGAAAAGGTTTTGTTTGAGGACATTTCTATCAGCGTGGACCAGGGGCAGAAGGTGGCCCTGATCGCGAGGAATGGCACCGGCAAAACCACCTTATTGAATATCCTTGCCGGCCTGGATGAGCCCGACAGCGGCTACTGTACTTACCGGTCGGGCTTAAGGATCTCTTACCTGCCGCAAGACCCTGCTTTTGATCCCGACCTGAGCGTGGCGGAAGCACTCCTTGCTGCTGACAATGAGCAAACCCGCACCATCCGTGACTATGAGCAGTGCCTACAGGATGCAGTGGATCACAAACAGGCACATCGCCTGCAAGCCTTGATTGAACGCATGGATGCCCTGCAGGCCTGGGATTACGAACAAAGGGTGAAGCAGATCCTGAGCAGTCTGAAAATCGGAGATCTGAAGGCCCGCGTAGCCGCACTATCCGGAGGCCAGGTCAAAAGGCTGGCATTGGCTAAAATCCTGATCGAAGAAGCCGACTTTGTCATTCTGGATGAGCCGACCAACCATCTGGATATCGATATGATCGAATGGCTGGAGGCTTTCTTCAGCAAACAAAAGATCACCTTGCTGATGGTTACGCACGACAGGTATTTCCTGGATGCCCTGTGCAATGAGATCGTGGAGATCGAACACGGGAAGGTCTATACATACAGGGGCAATTATGCCTATTACCTGGGGAAAAAGCAGGAACGCAAGCAGGCCGAAGCCGTGCAAAGCGAAAAGGCGATCAACCTGCTCAGAAAAGAAACGGAATGGATGCGTCGCAGTCCGCCGGCCCGGACCACCAAATCCAAAGCACGCATCCAGGCGTATCATGAGCTGCACGAAGAAGCCAGCAAGTTAAGACCGGCTGAATCAGGCGAGATAAGGATGGATATGGCCCGGATGGGCAAAAAGATCCTGGAGCTCCGACACGTGGTCAAGTGTTTCGACGAAACCTGCGTCATCAACGATTTTTCTTATGTGTTCAAACGCGGCGAGAAGGTCGGTATTGTCGGGCCCAACGGCACCGGCAAAACCACACTGCTGAACATCATTACTCAGCAGATGCGGCCCGACCAGGGCAAGGTGATCACGGGCGAAACCATCCACTTCGGATATTACCGCCAGGATGGCATCACTGTAGAGGAAGACAAGAAGGTGATCGAAGTGATCACCGACATTGCAGACCGGATCAAACTGGCCAAAGACCACTGGATCAGTGCAGCCCAGTTTTTGCGGCATTTCAATTTCCCCAACCACACGCACAACGACAGGGTGGCTAAACTCAGCGGAGGCGAAAAACGCCGCCTTTATTTGCTCACCGTGCTGATGAAAAACCCCAATTTCCTCATCCTGGATGAGCCCACCAACGACCTCGACATCGAAACGTTGAATATTCTGGAGGACTTCCTGCTGAAGTTTCCGGGATGCCTGCTCATCGTATCGCACGACAGGTATTTTCTCGACCGCCTTTCTGATCACTTGTTCGTCTTCAGGGATGTGGGAGACATCAAAGACTATCCGGGTAACTACACGGAGTTCAGGGAAAAACAGAAGGCAAAGTCTACTCCTCGGAAAGACCAAAAGGAGAAAGCCCCAAAGCCCGTGAAGAAAAGGGAAAAGACTGGTCTGAGTTACAAGGAACAAAAGGAGCTCGAGGCGCTGGAAGCGGATATTGAAGCGCTGGAAACGGAAAAGTCTGTCCTGTTGGAAAAAATGAACGCAGGCACCTTGCCGCCCGGTGAGCTTATGGAGGCATCGACACGGTTCGAAGAGGTAGAGGCACAGCTCAGTGAAAAATCAGATCGCTGGCTCGAGCTTTCCGAATGGCTTTAACCTGCATTATTCATAAAAAGCAATGAAACGACCATTTCAGGCTTATTGAGAGACAGGAGGATGATTATTCTCACGTGGGCGTTCAGACTAAGTAGGCTATTAGCTATTGGGTATTGGCTATTGGCAAAAAAGCCAATAGCAGTCTTGATGAAAACATAAACTTCAGATAACCAATAATTTGAAAAAATATAAACACACGTAATTGTTATAAGTGATTAATTTGGATGCAATAAGAGCAATTACGCACCAAGCATCACTGGCATCACAAGCATCAGAATTTCCTCCTCTTTGTTTTCACTTTCCACGGGCGAAATCAGTCCGGCACGGTTAGGCTCGGACATCTCCAGCAACACCTGGTCGGTGGTAAGATTATTCAGCATTTCCGCCAGGAATTTGCTATTGAAGCCGATCTCCAGGTCTTCACCTTCATAATGGCAGTTGAGCCTTTCCTGGGCCTCATTGCTGTAATCCAGGTCTTCAGCTGAAAGGATCAGCTCAGTGCCGGCCACCTTAAACTTCACCTGGTAAGTGGTTTTATTGGAGAATATGGATACACGCCTGATGGCGTTGAGGAAAGGCTGCCGGTCTACCGTCATCTTGTTTGGATTTTTCGCAGGAATCACGGCTGAGTAGTTGGGATATTTCCCTTCTATAAGCCGGCAGGTCATGATGATGTTTTTGAAGGTAAAACGGGCGTTGGTTTCATTGTATTCAATGCGCACGGCCTCCTCATCATGCAAAAGGATCTGTCGTAGCTGGTTAAGCGGCTTCTTTGGAAGGATCATACTGGCTGTTTCCTTTGCTTTCACGTCATTGCGTCTGTAACGAACCAGCTTGTGTGCATCGGTGGCCACGAAAATGGTTCCCTCGTCGGAAAACTCACAATATATGCCCGCCATCACAGGACGCAAGTCATCCGTACTGGCTGCAAAGATGGTCTTGCTGATGGCCTGGTATAATATATCCGACTCAATAGATACCGTGCTGGCATTATCCAGCGCTGGCACCTGCGGGTATTCATCTCCATTCTGTCCAGCCAATCTGTACTTACCTTCACCCGCAGTCAGTGTAATCCCAAAGTTGTCCTCATCGATATCGAAGGTGACCGGGATATCCGCAAATGTTTTCAGGGTCTCCAGAAGGATCTTTGCCGGAATGGCAACCTTTCCCTCGCCTTCTGCCATATCCACATTGATGCGCGAGGTCATGGTGGTTTCGAGATCTGAAGCAGAAATATGAATTTCCGAATCAGACAGCTCAAACATGAAATTGTCCAGTATGGGTAAGGTGTTGTTGGTGCTGAGCACACCGCTTATGGCTTGCAACTGCTTTAAAAGCAAGGAGCTGGATACGATAAATTTCATCGGCACATCATTTAAAATGAATAGCAAATATAGCTTTTTATTAAAAAAGAAAGCTGTTTTTCAGATATAAAAACGTGTGTTTATTCAAAAAAAGGACATGAATGGTCAGCATTTTTTAAAAACCAAGACAAAGGTCTGATCACTGGATGGAAAATCACATATTGGGCAAGTGCATAATCGCCTCCATTGACTTGCAAATAAAAGCGGTTGGGATCATAACCCCGGTCTTCAGGCATTAAGGTTCCGTCATCTGGTGGCAGCCGCTTAAAAAAGTCCAGTTTCGTTTTGTAGCCATACAGGTCATCTATCAACAAAGTGAAAAAGGCTTCACCGGTAAGCAGATCCCCGGGAGGGTGATCGGCTGTTCCCGGGAGAAGCCGCTCATAGCGAAGCCGCCTGATTTGATGAAAATAGGCAGGAAGCTGATCCGTGTTGATTTGCTCCCGTGGCACACGTTCACCTGCATGGTTGAATAACAATGGCTCTTCTTCCCCATCCAGGTACCATCTGTAACTCTCCGGCTTTCTGTCGTGTACAATGGCTCTGACTTCAGCAATTTCTGAAGGCCTGAGCCTGGATACCCGGGAGGTCTGCCAAAAGGCCGCCTCCGCAACAAACAGCTCATGCAGATCATTTCTCAGGCCTGGCAGGTGCATCTCATAGGGCATTTCTGTATGGCTCATCTGCATGATGGCACCTGCATCGGCATCATCTCCGGGCAGGATCAGATAGTCGCGCAACAGTTGCTGCCGGGGCAAGAGCTTTAAGCCACCGGGAAAATTCAACCAGTGGCGCCTGACATATACCTGGACACGGGTACCTTGTTTTCCCAGCTTTTGGATCGCCTGCTGCCTTTCTTCTGATGGCAGCGGACGACGCACTTCCATGAACCGGAGTGCGGCAAGAAGTTCTTCTACGGCCCGTTCATCGGCCATGTGCATGGCATCGACAAACCAGTGTCCGGCAGCATCCTTTTCCAGGACAACGGCTTCCTGCCCATACTTTTTAAGCTTTACACGTACAGGTTGCTCTTCCCTGTCGATACGAAAATCCCTCTCGCCAGGCCTTCCCCATTCAAGTCCAGGCACAACGACCACCATGGCCAACAGTAATATTATGGCAACAGCAATCCAAATGCGGGTAATTCTCATATCAATCATTTCAAACAGATTTAGTATGGCGGCGTTTTCGCCACAGGAATCGAAGACTCCCAAACAATGCAAGCAAGGAGACAGGCAATCCTACATTGATCACCTGTACCATGGTACTTTGCCTTTGCAGTCGCGAACGGTCAAGCAGGCGCATGCGCATATCTTTGGCCCTGGCTTCGATGATGCCCGAATCATCGGCCAGGTAGTTCACCGCGTTGAGAATAAAATCTTTGTTCCCGAAGGTTTGATCAGTATAGCTATAATAGCCCAGAGGCATCGGGCTGCCGTCCATGCGCAACTGGTTTTTAATCATATTGCCGTCAGACACCACGATCATAGCTGCTTTTTCGCCAATGTCGCGACGTCCAAAGTCGGCAGGCAGATCGACATCCGGCAGCAGTCGGTTTCTGAACAACGAGGGGAAACGGCCTTCGAGCAGGACGGCAGCCGTTGCCGGAGGCCCCCTGAAACTTGCAGGGTCGGGCGGGTTGTAGAGCTGTTCAATGCTGATTCGCGCAGGCACAGGGATTATCCGGGTGTTTGGTGAAGTCCTGAGAAGCACCTGTGCATCCACGCCATTCACCGGGACCGTATCCATGCTTGACAAAAATTCGGTACGGATCAGGTTCAGGTTGCGGACAATCACATGGTCGGCCATTGGGTTCAGGATCGGAAAAAAATGCCACTCCTGCAGGTCAAACTGTGGCCGGCCTGAAACAGAGCCAACCTGTTTAGGGATCCTGGCCGCATGGAGGTCCTGGACAAGCTCCGGGTTCAGCCTGGCACCATAATGAAAGAAAAAGTCGTCCATGTTGATGTCCCAGGCAATGCCGAGGGTTTCCGGTGCCTGCCGTAGACTGTCCATGTCGGCAAACACCGGATCTACAAGCCACAACATGTTACCTCCTTGCATGAGGTATTGGTCGAGAATAAATTTTTCTGCTTCATTGAAGGGCTCGAGCGGGCGTGCAGAGATCAGCGCCTTGTACTTTGAAAGTGCCTCGATGCCTGCGTCCGGACGCACCCGGTCCACATCGTAAAACTGCTCCAGGGCATCGGTGACAGAGGCTACCTGGGGGGGGTCAAACTGCCCGTGACCATCCAGAAAGGCAATACGCTCCCGGTGCGACCTGGTGACGCGCTGAATGGCTGAAACGATATTGTATTCAAGCATCATCCCGGACTTGTGAATGCTCTCCATGATACTTCGTCCGATATGAGCTTCCATAAGGGGCAAAGCAAGCTCCCGGTCTTTATAGGTAACCACAGCACCCGGGATGATCACCTGCCTGGAAGCCCCATCGCTGGTCTGGATCATGACCTCGGCAGGTTCGAGGCCTTTTTCGGAGAGGCTGCGGTAAAGTGCACGCAGCTGTTCCTGGTCGTCGCCTGCCGCCCGGGTGGGGCTGATGAAGTCAACCTGTATGTAATCAGACCAGGCCTGCATCTCATCCAGCATCTCCGCCACCTCGTTACGCAAGCGCCTGAACTCAGGTGGCAGATCTCCATCAAGGTAAACCCGGAAATAGACGATGTCATCCAGTTGCCTCAGCATTTCCTTACTGGCATCGGTCAGGCTGTAGCGCTTTTCACTGGTGAGGTCGAAACGGACAAAACCAATGTGTCCACTAAGATTTGTGGCCACCACCACAACCAAGACGATCACTGCCCGAAACAACCCCGATCGGCGGCTTCTGCTTCGCCAGGCCAGATTAAGCCATGTCAGGGTGAGAAAAAAAACAATCACTCCCATGAAATAAAAAAGATCCCTGCTGTCGATCACCCCGCGGCTCATGGAGGAATAATGTGCATCCAGGCCAAGACCTCGCAGAAAGAGGTCCCATCTTCCGCTGAAGCCCAAATTGGCGATCATGTCAAAGCCAATATAAAAGAAGAAGGACAAGCACATGGCGATGATGAATGCCACAATCTTGTTATCGGTAAGTGCAGAGGAAAAACCACCAATGGCAATGAATACCATGCCAAGTAACAGCAGGCCCAGGTAGGAACCCCAGGTACCGCCAATGTCCACCCCGGGGTGAACCGCATACCATTGTACGGTAATCAAGTACACTAAAGTGGGCAGCAGGGCAGCTAGAAGCAGGATGATGCCTGCGAGGTATTTGGACAGCACGATGTGCCATTCCGTCAAAGGCTTAGTGATCAGCATTTCAAGTGTTCCTGTGCGTATCTCATCTGAGAAAAAGCGCATCGTCAATGCAGGAACCAGGAAAAGAAAAACAAAAGGCGCAATTGTAAACAATCCGCTCAGATCAGCATATCCTGCATCGGGCACATTATAGCTGGTGGGCAGCACCCACAGGAAAAGACCCGTAACGATGAGAAATACGGCTACCACAATGTATCCAGTGAGGCTATTGAAGAAACTGTTCAGCTCGCGCTTAAGTAATGCCAGCATATTGTCTGTTTAATCATCAGCGGAAAGTAACCGTAACGGCATCATTGGCTTCGAGTCCCAGAAGTGCAGATGCCTTGCCCTGGTTGATCGCAATCTCCAGATAGCCGGTGGCACCAAACAACGCCACCTTCTCACCTGGCACCACATCCGAATAAGAAGTGCATATCCTGTCGATGCCATCATCCGGCGAACGGAAATTGATGATGAATTCACGGCCTTTCCCCGCTTGTTTAAATAATTGTTGATCAATGTTTACAAACACATTGCCGTAATGATCCACAAAAATGACTTTTCCAATAATCTTATCGATATACACCACGGGGTTAAATGCAAACCGCTGGTTGAGCGCGGGGTATAGCTGGCCAAGCGCATGCAGGTTTTTCCCTTCAGCGATCATGGCAGCCACCTTCACAAATACATCCCGGGTAGAAAACGTAAAATAGTCGGAATCTTGTATGACATCCAGCTCTACTGCTTCTACCTTATTATCATCAAAGAGCAGTGAAAATAGCCCGTTATCTGCGCCGATAAAGAATTGCTCCTGGTATTTTGCGGCCACATGCGGGGTGTCAATCCCCGCCTCCGAATTTACTCCTATAAGGTGAATGCTGCCCTTTGGGAAGTTTGGAAAGGCATTCTTAAGCACAAAACTTGCCTGCATGATATCAAAGGCAGCGATGTCGTGCGTGATGTCAACGATGTTTGCATCAGGAAACAGCTTCAGCAAAGCGCCTTTCACTGCTCCTGCATAATGGTTACCTGTTCCCCAGTCGCTTGTCAGTGTGATGATGGCCATGGGTCTGTTTAGGCGTTTTTTATTGCTTCTGCTTTCACAAAAATATTGTTATTTTGCAATTACATTCAAAAGTAATGATTTTAATGGGAGAAAAGATAATAAAAATAGAGGGCATCCATCCTCCGGATATTTTCGGACTGCAGGAGGAGAAGCTGAAGCTGCTCAAACAGATCTTTCCTAAGCTGAAGATAATTTCCCGTGGCGAGGAACTCATTCTGATCGGTGATGATGATGAGTTGGCGTTTTTTGAGCAGAAGTTTCAGTCGATGCTCAATCATTTTGAAAGGTTCGGCAAGCTGACGGAAGAGCACATCCTCGAGATCATGGCCCATGACGACAAGGCTACCGGTGAAGCCACTGAGGAAGAAAAAAGTGGCGAGTTGCTGTTATACGGCAAGAATGGCATGGCCATCAGGGCCCGCTCACCCAATCAGCGCAGGATGGTGTCCAGTTGCAAAAATCACGACATGCTCTTCGCAATAGGCCCTGCAGGAACAGGCAAAACCTATACGGCCGTAGCACTGGCAGTGAGGGCGTTAAAAAACAAGGAGGTGAGGCGGATCATCCTGGCGCGCCCGGCAGTAGAGGCAGGAGAAAACCTGGGCTTCCTTCCAGGCGACCTGAAAGACAAACTGGACCCCTACCTCAGGCCACTCTACGATGCCCTGCGCGACATGATCCCTCCGGCCCGGCTTGCTTCATACCTTGAAGACGGCACCATTGAAATCGCGCCACTCGCCTTCATGAGAGGGCGAACCCTCGATAACGCCTTCGCCATCCTGGATGAAGCCCAAAATGCCACCGAAAGCCAGCTAAAAATGTTCCTTACCCGTATGGGAAAGTCTGCTCGCTTCATTGTCACCGGCGATGTCACCCAGATCGACCTTCCCAGGCATCAGGTGTCCGGATTGCTTAGGTCGGTAAAGATCCTGAGTCACATCAAAGGCATCGACTTTATTTTCCTGAATGAAAAAGATGTGATCCGGCATGAGCTGGTATCCAGAATCATCGATGCATACGAAGGCCAGGAGAAGCCCCGCAAAGACGGTGGGAATGATGATTCCAGCGAATCATAATAGGTGTGGTTTTAAGCACCGACAGACCTTTTGACCTTTTGACCTTTCGACTTTTTGACATTTTGACCAAATTTCAAGCATATGAACACAGTAAAAGAAACCAAATTTAATTTCCCTGGACAGACCCGCTTTTACAAAGGCAAGATCCGGGATGTTTACACGATTGATAACGAGCTGATGCTCATGGTGGTCACCGACAGGATCTCGGCTTTTGACGTGGTGTTGCCTGAGGGTATTCCTTACAAGGGCCAGGTGCTCAACCAGATCGCTAATAAATTTTTGGATGCAACCGCCGACATCGTGCCCAACTGGAAACTCGACACGCCGGACCCCAATGTGACTGCAGGCATCTACTGCGAACCCCTGAAGGTGGAAATGGTCATACGGGGTTACCTTTGCGGTCATGCCTGGCGTGAGTATAAAAAAGGCAAGCGCAACCTTTGCGGTGTACCCATGCCAGAGGGCATGCAGGAAAATGAAGCCTTTCCGGAGCCCCTCATCACCCCAACCACCAAAGCTGAAGTGGGCCATGACGAAGACATCTCCAGGGAAGAAATTCTGCGCCAGGGCCTGGTCAGCGAAGAAGACTACGTCGCCATCGAACAATACACGCGCGAATTATATCAGCGCGGAAATGAAATGGCCAGAGAGAAAGGACTGATCCTGGTCGACACCAAGTATGAGTTTGGTAAGGCAGGTGGAAAGATCTATCTCATTGATGAGATCCACACACCCGACTCTTCCAGGTACTTTTACCTGGATGGTTACGAGGAGCGGCTGGCAAAAGGCGAACGCCAGAAACAGCTGTCAAAAGAGTTTGTAAGAGAATGGCTGATAGAACAGGGCTTTACTGGTGAAGAAGGACAGAAGGTACCGGAAATGTCCGAAGCATTTGTCCGCCAGGTCTCGGATCGCTACATCGAATTGTTTGAAAAAATCACCGGGGAAAAGTTCATCAAAACCCCCAGCGAAGAAATATATAAACGGATAGAAACAAATTGCCTGAATTTTCTTGAAAAACAAAGGTTTTAATTCGTCAATTTAGCCCCACCGACCTTCCGATGGGGTTTTTTTGCTGTTAGTTGTTAAGAAATTAACAGAAAGCTTTTGTGATTCTCCTTCTTTTCCTCACTTTTTTTTGTATGTTTGCCCACAACCCAAAACCGGCACAAACCATATGCACGCAAAAAAATCCATAAATTGCATGGTTTTTTATATAAAAATGGATGATCATTAGCACGATAACTGACGTTACGACATTTTGACCTTTTGTCCCTTTGTCTTTTTGTCTTTTTGTCTTTTTGTCCTTTTGTCCTTTTGTCGTTATAACATTTTAAACCTTTATACACATGCATAATAAGATCATTGGAATCCGCCACGAAGATAAATATGAGATGGAGCGCCGCACACCTGTCACGCCGCATCATACGGCCAAACTGATAAGGGAAGAAGGCCTGGAGGTAATTGCAGAAACATCTCCAAAAAGGATTTTTACCGACAAGGAGTACATTGAAGCTGGTGCACAGGTAGAAAAGGCCCTGAAAGCCTGTCCGGTGATCTTTGGGGTAAAGGAGATCCCTGAAAATGCCTTTGAGCAAGACAAGACCTATGTCTTTTTCAGCCACGTAATCAAAGGGCAGTCATACAACATGCCCATGTTGCAGAAAATGATGGACCTTGGGTGTAATTTGATTGATTATGAGTGCATTGTTGATGACCAGAACAAACGCCTGATCTTTTTTGGGAAGTATGCCGGACTGGCGGGTATGATCAACTCTTTGTGGAGCCTCGGACAGCGACTCAAGGAATATGGCCACGAAGAAAATGCATTCCTTGGCATAAAACAGGCACAGCATTATCATTCTCTCCAGGAGGCAAAGGCAGCGGTTTCAAAAGTAGGCAGGCAAATTGCCGAAAAAGGCATTCCTGAAGAGCTGCAACCCCTGACCATAGGGTTTACCGGTTATGGCAATGTATCCATAGGTGCCCAGGAAATCGCCAACCTTTTGCCGTCAAAAGAAATCACGCCTGCACAGTTGCTGGAGCTGAAAAACAGATCCATGCTCCCCGGAAATATTATTTATAAGGTAATATTCAAGGAAGAAGACATATCCCGCCACAAGGAGGAAAAACCTTTTGATCTTCAAAGCTATTACAACAGTCCACAGGATTTTGAAAACAACTTTGAACAATACCTCCCTCACCTCACAGTTCTTATGAATTGCATGTACTGGGACAGCCGGTACCCGCGTATTGTTACCAAAGAATATCTCAGGAAGCTCTATTCTGCAGCTAAACCCAAGCTGACCGTCATTGGCGATATTACCTGCGATCCTGATGGCTCTATTGAATGCACACATAAAGGGACTGCCATTGAAGATCCTGTATTTGTGTATGACCCGGAAACAGATAAACCCACCATGGGCTTTAAAGGTCATGGTATTCTTGTAATGGCAGTAGATATCCTGCCCAGCGAATTGCCAATGGATGCATCCATGGCTTTTGCTGATGCTTTGTACCCTTTCATAAAACCCATTGCAGAAGCAGATTACACACAGCGTTTTGAGGATATCAAGCTCCCGCCTGCAATAAAAAGGGCGCTGATCCTGCACCGTGGAAAACTTACTCCGGACTACCAGTACATTGACAAGTATTTGTAATCCTGAAAGAAACATACATACCTGAAATTTTTCATTCATCATCACATAAGTTTTAACCATAAAAATTTGAGTATATGAAGAAAGTATTGATTCTGGGTGCAGGAATGGTCGTCAAACCCATCGTGACCTACCTGCTGGAAAAGCAAGTATTGGTAACCGTTGCGAGCCGAACCAGGTCAAAAGCAGACGCGATGATTTCGGGGCATAAGAATGGCACGGCCGTTGAGTGGACCGTGGATGACACAGAAACGCTGGACAAGATGGTCCTGGAACATGACCTTACTGTCAGCCTGCTCCCCTGGATACACCACATTATGGTGGCCAAGAATTGCATAAAGCATAGGAAAAACATGGTGACCACGTCTTATGTGAAGCCCGAAATGAAAGCACTCGACCAGGAGGCCAAAGATGCAGGAATCATCATACTAAATGAACTGGGGCTCGATCCGGGTATTGACCACATGTCGGCCATGCGCATCATAGATCATGTGCACGACAAGGGGGGCAAGATTGACGAGTTTTACAGCATTTGCGGAGCCTTGCCTGCACCTGAAGTTGCTGATGACAATCCTTTCCGCTATAAATTCAGCTGGAGTCCAAAGGGCGTCGTGCTGGCAGGCAACAACGACGGCCGCTTCCTCCGCCATGGCAAGGAAGTGTATGTTCCTACCGAAGACCTTTTCAAAAATCCATTGCAGATTGATTTTCCTAAGGTGGGCAAGTTAGACATTTATCCCAATCGCGACAGCATGCCTTATATCGATCTGTATGGCATTCCGGAAACGAAAACCATGATGCGGGGCACTTTCCGTTACCCGGGCTGGTGCGAAAGCATGGATGCCATGAAGGCGCTAAAGCTCATCACCAACGACACCTATGATTTTACCGGTAAATCATACGCTGAGATGGTTGCCCTGCTGATGGATGAGGAGGATGCTGACAACATCAAGGGAAAAGTGGCTGCCCATCTTAACATACCTGAAGATGCCCATGCCATGAAGGCAATGGAATGGCTCGGATTATTTGAAGATACCCGCATGGGACGCCGGCAGGATACACCTTTTGAGATCGTATCGGACCTGATGATAGAAAAAATGATGCTCGGAAAAAAGGAGCGCGACATGGTTGCCATGCAGCATGTGTTCCTGGCGTCTTATCCGGATGGAAAAAAAGAAGTGATCAAGTCATCCATGCTGGACTCCGGAACCCAGGAGACCGACACGGCCATTGCACGGACTGTGGCCCTTCCGGCTGCAGTGGGAGTGGAAATGGTGCTTAACGGCGAGATAGCGGAAAAAGGGGTGCATATCCCTGTCATTCCGGGCATTTACAACCCCATTCTCGATGCCCTGGAAACCATGGACATCAGGATGGATGAACAATTTGGGCTTCCCGAAAGCGAAATAATCAAGTAGTTTGCTCCAAGGGGTTAGTCAGTCTTTTGTATCAAAAGCAGCCAGGGGCACTTGGGATTTGCCCCTGGTCTTGTCATAAATCAGTGTTAACAGTACCCCTCTTTTCGTCAGGGGTCAAAGTGGGCGCGCACTATCCCCGCAAAACATTGTCTTCGAGCCAGTCTGCTATTTTCCGGTCATTGGAAAGGTGCGGCACCTTGTTTTGCCCGCCCAATTTGCCGATGGATTTCATGTAACGGGTAAAGCTGCCATCCGGCAGGCTTTCCACGATGGCTGGCTGAAGGATGTTTCCGGAGACCAGGTCTTTGTAATATGGGTTTTTTTCCTGAAGGCGCTGATCGAGAATGCTGGCAAAGCGTACCATGTCTTCCGGCTCTTTGCTAAACTCCACAAACCACTGGTGGCAGGGCAGCCCCTCCGGATTGTGTACAAGCGGGGCCAGCGTAAATTCCGTTACCAATGCTCCAGTCTGCTGAGCTGCTGTTGTAATGGCCTGCTCTGCTTCCTCTGCGATTACGTGTTCACCAAAGGCTGAGGTGAAATGACTCAGTCTGCCTGTAGACACAAAACGATAGGGGTCAGTTGACACAAAACGTATCGTGTCGCCGATGTTATAGCCCCACAGTCCGGCGTTGGTATTCATGATCACGACGTAGTTGACATCCTTCTCCACCTCCTGGAGCGAAAGACGCGGTGGGTCGTCATCATAAAACTGATCGGCCGGGATGAACTCGTAAAAAATGCCTGCATCCGGGATCAACAACAGTCCCTGGGATGGCCATTCGTCCTGGAAGCCGATGAAGCCCTCAGATGCAGGGAAGGTCTCCAGCGAGGGGACCTCCTTTCCGATCAGGTCATAAAACTTCTTTTCATAAGGCTGGAAGTTCACCCCGCCGTATACGAAGAGGGAGAACCCGGGAAAGATCTCAGCGATGGTACTTTTTCCTGAAGCAGCAATCAGCCGCTCAAAATACATCTCTACCCAGGGCGGAATCCCGCTGATCAGACTCATATTCTTACTGAGAGACTCCTCCACGATGGCATCCAGCTTTTCTTCCCAATCTTCAATGCAATTAATATCATAGGATGGTAACCTGCGTTTACGCAAATATGCAGGCACATGGCGGTGCGAGATCCCGGAAAGCCTGCCGGTGGGGATGTCGTCGCTCGTATCCAACTCCGGACTCCCGGATATGAAGATCATCCGGCCACGGAGAAAGTCAGTCCGCCCTGTCTTCAGCAAATACATCAGCAGGGCATGCCGGGCAGAATGCACATGGTGGGGCATGGAGTCTTTGGTGATGGGAATGTATTTGGCCCCGGAAGTGGTGCCCGATGTCTTCGAAAAGTAAATGGGCCGGCCGGGCCAGAGCACGTCATCACCTCCTTTCAGTATCTGATCGATATAAGGGCGGAACGCTTCATAGTCGCGCACAGGAACGTGTTTTTTGAAGTCTTTGTGGGTACGAATGTTATCAAAATCATGATCCGCACCAAAAACGGTGTGACGACCTTTTTCGACCAACTGGTTAAACATCTTTTCCTGTAACCCGGCAGCATAACGATACCACCGGTCAAAACGAGATTTGCTGAATTTGGCTACCAGTTTGGCTCCTGCAGATATAAGCATAAAACGGGAAATTTTTTGTATGAATTATTCAATAAAACAATCAACGACTTGTAGGGATGTGTTTCCCTGTTATAAGGAGAACCAGGATTGAGACACATTGTTTTGCAAATCAGGGCCCGGAAGTAATCTCCATGTCGGGCATTTCAGTTTCCAAAAGATGCGTGATCAGGGTGACATATACCTCTATCCCTTTATCCAGCGCCTCAATGGGAAAGCGTTCATCAAAATAATGGATGGTTTCCATCAGCTCATCGGACATGATGGCCGGCAGCAGGCCATAAGCAGGAATCCCATGGCGACGGAAAAAACGGTTATCATTGATGGCCACGAACATGAAGGGTACTACCACGGCGTTGTCAAACACTGCGTGCAGGCTCATTTGCATGGCATCATAAAAATGACCCTGGGGATAGGCAGGAGAATCTGGGCTGCTTTCCAAAATATTGATCTCCACCTTATAGGGTGCCACGATGCGTTTGATATGCGCCACAAATGCATCCTGATCGGTTTCAGGCAAAAGTCGGCAGTCAAACACCGCCCTTGCCCTGGATGGAATCTGGTTGTAGGCCCCTTCTGAACTTGTTAAACTGGTCAGCGTGATGGTGTTGGTCAACATGGAGGCGATCAGGGGTTCACTTCTGATCACCCGGCCAAAAAGCGGTCCATAGAAGTCAATGCGCTGCATCACCCTTCTCATAATACCCCTTTCGTGCTCGGCCAGCATACCCAACGCTTCAATTACCGTTGGAGAAACCGTAATCTTTGGCTTGGCCTCCAGCAAGGCGCTTGTGGCTTTTACAAGGTCCCTGGTCGAGTAATGGTCACGGGGAACCGACCCATGTCCGGATGCCTCCACCTGCGAGGTGATCTCAAGGAACATCCGTCTTTTTTGCGTAACACCCAAACCGAATACCGGCTTATCAGGCGCGGCACCAATCAGTCCGGTGATGCCCGCTCCACCTTCACCATACACCACTACCGGATTCAGCTCATCGAGAAACTGATCTGTGATAATGCGTGCCCCTTTGTCACCGCCGGTCTCTTCCCCTGATACGGCCAGCAGACTCACGTTGTAGGGCAAGTCCTGCTCCCGGGCAAGCGCTACGAACTGCTTGATGGCAAACACCTGCATCACACCCATCGCTTTATTGTCGATGGCTCCCCTGCCCCAGACCTTGCCATCGGCGATCTTGCCGGAAAAGGCCGGGTAAGTCCACCCCTCAGGCTCTCCGGGCGGCACCACGTCGATATGCGTCATAAACACTACGTTGGGCTTGCCATGATCCAGCGGGTAAAGCGAGGCTGCAAAATTATAACTGTCTATCTCGTCGGTAAATACATGCACATGAAGCCCCTGGTCGCGGCAATATTGCGCAAAAAACTCACCCGCTTCCTTCTCCTGCCCTGACACAGAG
>PWNO01000173.1 GCA_003557765.1 Bacteroidales bacterium | reverse complement strand
TACTGGCACTTTAACAACCTGCCTGATGGAAACCTGATTACGGTGAATGCAGATCACCATCTCACAACAGTTGGCGGCGCGATCACCTACCCCGGAGTCGGCTCCGGTTATATGGACCGCACCGACGGCACGTTGCTAAACGCCAAACTCAACGCCGAAGCCGGTTATGCCTTACGGGTCAGAAACCCTTCACACAGCAGGGAGCTGATCTTTCACACACCCTCAAGAGGTTATGAGGACCTCGTGTTTTCCTTTGCCGTGCAACGAACCAGCAACGGCGCACGCACGCAAACCCTCGACTTTTCGCCCGACGGCGGCGACTCCTGGACTCCCGTGGAAGCTTCATATACGATCGGGCTGCCATTCGCAATCAGAAGCTTTGACCTGTCTGAACACCCTGAAGTTAACAACAACCCCGACCTGAGAATCCGCATCCGCTTCACCGGCAGTGAGGCATCAGGAGACTCTGGCAACAATCGTTTCGACAATATTGCCCTGCAAGGCCGGCGGTTTGACCTGTCGAATGAAGGCGAAGGTTACGGCGATATCCTGGAGCAGAATTATCCGAATCCCTTCAGGAATTATACCACCATCCCATTTGAAGTTATTTCAGCCGGAAAGGTTAACATTGATGTCTTTGACATACAGGGAATGCATGTCGAAAACCTGCTGAACGCTCATTTGGAGCCGGGTAAACACGAAGTAACTGTCAATGCAGCATCCTACCCCGAAGGCATTTACATCTATCGTTTAATAAGCGGTGGCAACATCATCAGCAGGCGCATGATCAGAATACGCTGAAACACCGCAAAGGAAATCTATAAGGGCTTTTAGAAGTACCGGATTACCTCAAAACAAAGAATTTTCTGGTTACAATGCCTTGCTTTGTGCGCACTATGGCAATATACACTCCATTGCGAAAATTTCTTGTGTGTATTGCGTATTCATTGACCGAAGGCACATCGCTGCTGTACACTAACCGGCCGGCAACATTGCTGATCTCAACAGATTCAATGGCATCCAGCGATGCAACATACAAGCTCTGGTCAGCGGGGTTTGGATAAATAACGAGGCGGTTGTCCGTATCATCAAGTAACTCCGTATCAAGCACAAAACTAACATGGATATGATGGTCAGTTTGCACGTCGCGAAAACTGAAAATAGCTGTATCGCCTTCCATTGTCAGCATTTCCATAACGCTTTCATTGTCAACGACCACATCTGCTATACGGTGATTTTCATTGGGGATAATCCGGAAATCAATGTCTTGGTGTTGATAAACTGGGATATTGCCTGATGGACTGATATGCCCATTGCTTCCTGCTGATGCATCTATGTTAAATGCGTCCAAAACGACTCCATCCAGGCTGATGTTATTGAATGTTGCCCTGTTGCCTGCATCCTGCGCCATGTTATCTCCACCGAAACGGATGCGCAGGCGAAAATCGGGGTTGTTAGCAACACCGGGAACGTTGGTAAGATCCAGCTCATACAATTGATACCAGGATGCGAGTGGGAGAACATGCTCATCAATGCCTGAATTAGTCCAGTCGTCGGCGTCGGCACTCACTGCATAATCAATTATGAGGTAATCGGCAGCGCCTTCGTCTTTGGCTGCAAAATGCAGTACAATGTCAGAGAAGCCGGTTGTGGGCACATGTAAAATCATGGTGTTTTCGCGATCTGCGTCAACAAAGGGCTGTCGTATCTGCAGGCCACGCATGTTGGAGTTTCCGTATGGTAAATTATTATTGCCTTCAGGACGATAATTAATGGCTGTCGGCTGGTTGCGCCGCTCCATGGACGCCTTTCGCCAGTTTGGGTGATCAGGGTAATATGGATAACCCTCGAGAGAAGAAACATACTCGATTTTGGCACCAGCAGGAATGATGCTGTAAAACGAGGACAGGTTTTCGAGAGGTGTATCATTGGGTATGGAGGTGTCGAAATGCCAGTAATGGATGAGCACCTTTTCATCGGTCCTTGTAAAGTAGGCCTTTACATCAATGTTTGCAGTACTGTCAAAAGTGATCAAAGGAGAAGATGTATTGGAGCTGCCTTCCCAGTGCGAAAATTCGTACCCGGGCACAGGCACGGCCTCAATTTCAACAGGGACACCCTTAAAATACAGTCCCGTCCAGGGATAAGGATATTCCGCCACTCCGGTTGTTTCTCCTGTTACTTGTATAGTGTTGATGCGAAGGTGTCCTTTTAGCTGGTTCTCTGTATCCAGCCTAACTGATAGTTGTCCACCCAGCTCAAAGAACTCTTCAATGTGCTTTCGCTGATAAAAGGGGCGGTTATTGGCAAAGTCAAGCATCACACCCACGTTGTTTACCCATTTCTCGTAAGCGCCATAGTGCCCCCAGCGGGCAAAGTGCTCTTCAATTTCATCACGGATGACATGTTTCATGTCGGTAATCAGCTGATCGGCTCTTTCAGCTGATAAAGCGGTGTTCAGTTGATCGGCAAAGCGGTTGATGAAGCGATGTTTGAAGTCCTCATTTTCAAGGAAGCTTCTGAGCATAAAGGTTGACCAGGGTGGGTTTGGCCATCCCGGGCCATCTTCTTCGGTGGCAAAAGCCAGGGTATTGAACTCATAGGCCTGGTGGCCGCCACGCAAGCCAAAACCAAAATCAGTATCAAACAACAGCCAGCGCCACCGGCCGTCGTGGCCGTAAGGACTGTTCGGGTTGTATGCGGAGGTGCGCAAACGCCAAAAGTCAATGTTATTGCCCGGCCAATCCGTGTTGTTTGCATAAATATTGGCTAGCTGGTAGTCGATGAAGTTTTCAATATCGATGCGTGTTTTAATGTAGTTGTAATGGGTTTCCGACTGTAGTCCGTGCTCGTGGATATAGGCAAGCGTAGCCATGTAATGCAGGTTATCACCCTCTTTTGCCTCATCCAGGCCTGTGATTATGTCAATATTCTCAGGGTCAACACCATAAACTCTTTCGAGGAAATGTTTGTCGTAACGCTCCCTGATGTTTTGAATGCCCCAGTATTCACCGTTCAAAAACACGATAGCTGGCTGATAGGACTGTGTTGCAAAGTTCATGTGGTTGACCAGGCCCTGGATGGCTGCATCCCGAAACATGGTTTCGTAAGATGACCAGGGGTCGACATCGGTAGGGAAGTCGTTGCCCGAATTGCGTAAAATCAGGCGTTTGTAGAGACTGTGCGGCCTGTTTTCGAAAAAAGGGTAAAACAGGTGGGTGTTGCCGTACGCATTGCGGGCATATATTCTGAATGACTTCATTGGGAAGGCTCGCGTAGCACCTCCGTGGATGCGAACCCCAATGTTTTGGGCAAGCAGTTGTTGCCCGGATAGCTCATCAAACAACTCAATGCTGGCAGGGTATTCTGTTTCAGGACCCCGGCGGCGATAATTGCCCGGGAAAGGCCATGAAAATGTTTCTTCAGGATTGTCGATGCGCCACTGATCAGCATCAATACCGGGTGTATGAATGCCTTGCTCGTATTCGAAAAGCATGTCTTCCTGGATGCTTAAAGAAATTACAGGCAAGGAAAACCGCTCAGACCCTTCAGATGTAATAAAATATGAGTGTGTGATTATGGTGCTTGGGATCATTCCCTGCTTGTATGCCCTGGCTCTTACCACCGTACCTTTAAACACCGGACTGATTGGAAAATAATAGGGTTGATGCACAGTGGAGGCCATTTGCGTGAGCTTGTCCGGATCGGCTGAGCGATCATCTATAGCAATTGATCCATCATAAGTTTTGGAAACATACGTTGCACTCAAGAAGTCGCCCAAGGGTGTTCCGGCAAAAAAGGCATAATCATTTTTGTATTGATAAGATGTTCCTTCCAGGTTTTCAATACAAGGCATCGAACCATCCAGGGTATAAATGATTACGGCATCTTCATCTTCATGGTTAATCGTGAGATCGAATCCCTCCCGGTAAAAGCCACCTGTGATTGAAAACACCGGCGTTTCAGTGATTCCTTCATACCCAGTACTGTCATTGGTGCTACCGGGCGTAGGCTCAGAAAAAAAATACCAGGCATCTCCCCCATCCGGTTGCCGGCCATAGGAAATATCTGTAGGGATGGGAATGGGTGCCAGTTCATCCTGCCTGGTGCCGTCGGGCTGTGTAATCAGCACCTCTTCTCCCGCCTGGCTGATCGAAAAGTTTGTGTGCAAAGGATTGTCAGGATTGGAGCGGTTTTTCCCGGATGCCCAGACCAGCAAAAACTCGCCGGGCTGCACCGAAACATCGGGAAACACCCACCTGAACGGATTGCCATAGTCATCCGACAAACCCCATCCAAACAAGTTCACGGGTTCGCTGCCTCCATTATACAACTCAATCCAATCCTCAAAATCGCCATCTTCGTCGGCAATCGTAGTCGCATTCGAGGCCATCACTTCATTGATGACCAGCCCCGACCCGGCAGACTGAGCCATGAAAGGAATCAGGATGGAAAAACATGCTGCAAAACAGGCTGCGAATATGTGTTTTACTTTTTTCATTCTTTAACCCTTCAGCTGACAATTGTTTATGGGTTCATGGTTAAGGACTAATTGATACATTTGCACATTTGCACATTTGCACATTTGCACATTTGCACATTTGCACATTTGCACATTTGCACATCTGCACATCTGCACATTTGCACATTTGCACATCTGCACATCTGCACATCTTCACATCTGCACATTTGCACATCTGCACATCTGCACATCTGCACATCTGCACATCTGCACATCTGCACATCT
>PWNO01000270.1 GCA_003557765.1 Bacteroidales bacterium | reverse complement strand
CCTTCGGTGACAAGACCCTGGCGGAAGCCATAGTCATACTCATAATTCCAGCTGTAATATTCGTGGCCAAGCAGCAGGTCTATGCTGTGCGCACCGAACCTGTTTGAATACTCAAGCAGCTGGTTCAGGTTGATAGTGGTGGTCAATGTATTTTCTCTTCTTCCCCTTCCGTCGGGTGCACCGTCACCTACAATGTGGTTGTCGTACCCGGAGAACAGGTAGCTGTTCAAGTCCAGGCCGGCATTGGCGGTGAAAGAAAAGTTGTCAAGGAAGTGGATCGTACCATAGGCACGGGTTCCAAGGTTGCTCCGCGTCCATTCAGAAACATTCCACTTGGTTTCTGCTACAATATGACGGCCGGCACTGGCACCCTGTGGCCTGTTAGGCAGACCGAGTTGCGAATGGTTACCCAGGTCATACTGCTTGTTTCCGTCATCATCCAGCCAGTATTCGCCCGTGGTGGGGTCAGCCTGGTAAATGGGGAAAATAGGACCAATGTTCCTGGTAAAGAAGAATGGGTTCACAAAACCAGTGGTTGATCCGTCACGGGCATTGTTACCACCAACCCTGTTGGCACCAATATTGATCCCGGTGCTGAACCAGTCTCTCAACTCGGAGTTGATGTTGAGTCGGGCTGTGAGACGCTCAAAATCCGTGTTGATAATGTATCCTTTGTCGTTCAGATAACCGAGAGATACATAGTAGTCGCTCATGTCGGTACCACCCGAATAGGTCATAGAAAGGTCGGTGCGGTTACCAAGGCGGGAGACTGCATCTTCCCAGTCAAGGGTTGACTGTGAATAAATCAGGCTGGCATTGGGGTTGAGCCTACCATCGGTACCTACAATCGCATCGTCCGGTACATTAAAGGGGTTGTAATTGATGTGATTGATCAATTCTGCTGAAGCACGCTGATTGGCTTCACCCATGTCAACACCCTGATGATAGTGGAGCTCGTTGCGCAGGGTCTCCCATGCAAGCTCTGTCCACCGCTCAGGTCCGAGGCGGTCATACTCCGGAATGGCCCTGTTGCTGAAACCCTGGTTCAAGTTCACATTGAACTGGGTGCGATCCCGTGACCCGCTTTTGGTGGTGATCATCACCACACCATTGGCGGCGCGGTTGCCGTAAAGTGCAGTGGCTGCCGCATCCTTCAGAATCGAGATGTTGTCGATGTCGTTGGGGTTCAGGTTATTAATATTCATCTCATACGGAACTCCGTCCACTACAAACAGTGGGTTGTTGGTCGCATTCAGCGAGCCAAACCCACGGATGCGGATGGTCTGGCCGGAACCTGGCTGTCCGCTACCAGCGGTTACCTGTACACCGGGAGACGATCCCTCAATGGCACGTCCCACGTTAGATATCGGCCTGCTAGCGATGCGCTCAGAGCTAATGGTAGTAGCTGAACCGGTAAAAGTACCCCGTTCTGCTGTACCATAGGCCACTACGATTACTTCTTCAAGGGCTGCCATGTCAGGCAACATCTGGACGGAAATCAACTGGCGGCCATCCACATCAACCCGCTGGGTTGCCATACCGACAAATGAAAATACGAGGGTCGCATCAGGTGCTACCGTGATCTCATATTCTCCGTCAATGTCGGTTACGGTTCCAATGGTCGTTCCTTCTACCATAACGGTCACTCCCGGTAAGGAGAGGCCATCATTGGCATCGGTAACTGTACCGCTAACAGTGACTTGCTGCCCAAACAGGGATCCACCCATAAAGAGCAAACAACTCAATAAAACCAAACACTTTTTCATCATGTTGTTTTGTTTTTGTTAATAAATCAGAAAGTTAAATTGGTGATTGAAACGTTTTTTCAACACTGCAAATATAAGGATCTTTTTTTTTTAACAAAAATTTTATTAAACAAATGTTAACACCATTAAGCTGTTCCCAAAGAAAAACAATAATGTTTTGACTGGCTAATTTAATAACAGTAATATAATAACTATAATTAGACCTATATAAAGCATTTTATATGCGCTAAAATTTTTTTATCATGCCAAAACATAGATTGTCACGCAGACTGTGTTTGTGGCTATTGGCTTTTAGCTACTGGCAAGGAAGGTGGGGCTACCTTGTTCCCGGCACGCAGCTTCCGGTGCGCGCGCCCGGCGGGAAATAGCTATCCTTCTTTATATCAGAAATTTGGCGCGAATCCATTGATCTGATAAAATAATTATAAGCTTTCGGTATTTTTTGGCGCGACTTTTGCTAAATTTGTCAGCGAACGCATAAACTAAAAACGCAAAAATGATACGCACATGAAAACAAGTATGCTACGTTTAATCCCAGCACTAAGCATTTCCATTGTGATAATGCTTTCCGCTTCTGTATCTGCCCAGGTCGTACAGGAGCATCACCGCAGCTCTGAATCCCCTGTACAGGTTGAAGATATTGCTTCACAGGAGATCCAGCTGCTGCTCCCACAGTCAAAACCCGGATTGGTTTTTCAGGAAAACGAAATGAGGATCTTTGACCAGTTAAATTATAATATGTTGCTTGACATTATTTTGATTGAAGACGATCATGGAGAATTTTTTGCCATGGCCGACCCCCACCTGATCGATTCACTTCGTCTTGAAGGAAAGTTGTTTCATTATCTGGATGGTCATGGGTTTTTTGAATACATTGCAGGCAATAAACGTGAAGGTGTTTACCGGAAGCACCGGGTGGATGTCAATGCGGAAACCGTGGCCTTAGGAGCATATGGAACAGCAAACCGCACCACTTCCATCGATGTGGTGCGCTCCATGGTTGATCCCAGCGGTGCAGATATTACCCAACGGACAATCGAAGTGGAAAACCCTTCCGGTCAGGAGATTCATTTGACCCTGAAACGGGAGGAGATGTTTTATTTTCTGCGTGATGGAGAACCACACGCCGTGCACAGCCAGCGTTCACTGAACAGGGCGTTTCCTGAACACCGCAGTGAAATACGGCGCTTTCTCAGGGATCACAGCATCAACTTCGAAAACAGGGAAGACATGATCCGCTTGTCGGAATTCGTCTATTCGCTGCAGGATTAAGGAAGCAGATCGTCGCCAACGGACAGCTCCGAAAAGGTGATTCGTCCGTTTTCATCCAAACCCTGCACGATCACCCGCAGATTTCTTACATACGCATCAACGGGGAAGGACATGGTTGCTTCCCCGTTTTTGTTGGGCTCAATCCGGGGCACCCATAATAGTGTCCTGTTCATGCCAGTATCTTGATAAAGGCTCGTATCCATCATGCTTTCAAAGGTCTCAGCGGGTTGATGAAATCCTGTCATCAAATACTCATAACTCGGTCGCCGCAGCTGGTCGCTTCTTCTGGTGTATAGCAACAATGCACCATTCCCCCCCCGGCTTCCCAGTATGGCAGCATTGCTTCCTGTGATCACGGCCAGTCTGTCTACATCATCCACATTCATGTTCAGAAATACGTCACGGGCAACATCCATTTCATCCACCATGAATACGGGCTCATTGTGATAATATATGCTGCTTGGACCACGCAGAATGATTTGTCCGCCCATCACACTAAGGCCCCTGACACGCGTCCGCAATACATCCATAATGTGACTGTACTGGTTACGAATGTCTTCAAAATAAATCACCTGGTTGGGTTGACTAAACATGGTTCCAGGCTCTGTGCTGACCTGGGTCATCTGGCGTTTACTTAACACCGTTTCCGGCCTGGGCACCCTTTCCCAGTGCTTTCCTCTTGAAGTAACCTGCCGTGGCCTGGTGAAAAAGTTCCGTTTAAACTCCAGGTCTTCAAACTTTCTGACATCCAGGTTGATATTCATGATGCGTGTTTCATACCGGTCATCCGGCCGCAATTCAGCAGTAAACATGCCCTCATGGTCAAGGGTTGGGAATGCAAAATTCCCCTCTCTGTCTGTGGTGGTTTCATATAAGTCGACTGTTCCGTCCTCCGAAGTAATGGCCAGTTCGAGGTCGGTCACACCCGCTTCACGTTCGGAAGACCTGGGTACCATCTGCCCGCTGATATTAATTCCCTCTGGAAATTTGTGTACTATTTCAGGAAATTCTCCCGCTGCAATGGCGTTCCAGTCAAATCTCTTCCATCCATGGGTCATCATGATCAGGTCAAGCGCCTTGGCAGGGTCACCGTCTGGTTCTGACAGGTAATACCAAGGGTCTTTGGTTTTGTAGGAAAGGTCACCGAATAGGAGTAGTTCGGATGCAATATTGGCAGAATAATCAGGCGACTCTTCGTCTGTATCAATGACTGCCAGCGAATAAGAACCACCAGAAAAGCCATCCGGCATTTGAATGTCAAATGAGAGCCCTTCAAAAGATGCTCCATCCATGCTTTCAACGGAAGTAGTTTTCATCCCTTCCAGACCGGCTTCAGCAATATCGTCGTGGTTGACAAAAACCAGCCTTTCGGCAATGGGTTGGCCAGCGGCATCAAACAGTTTAAGCTGACAAATGCCCGTGGGAAAAGAATCAACCGGGATCGAAATGTCTGTTATGCCATTATCCAGGGTGATATTTTCAGCAAAATAGGCCGCTCCCCTTGTCTGGGCAATAAGAAAAACTTCATTGGCCTGAGGCAGAAAATCACCGTCCAGGTTGCTTTGGATCTGTACTTCAATGGCCTCTTCAAAAACATCGGCAGAGAGGATATACCCCTGGGGGATGGAAGCGGGGAGTCTTACGCGTTCCGTATCTCCGTTGGAGTAGTGTATACGAGCCCTGTAGCGCCGGCCCTCTTCCGGAGTAAATATAAATTT
>PWNO01000130.1 GCA_003557765.1 Bacteroidales bacterium | reverse complement strand
GTGGGCGCTACTAGATTCGAACTAGTGACCCCCTGCTTGTAAGGCAGGTGCTCTGAACCAACTGAGCTAAGCGCCCGGGATATCTCCCTTTTTGGTGGGTGCAAATATACTGCCTTTTTTTAATCCCGCAAGGATTTTTTGAAAACAAGAAAAAAATTTCTCACTGTTTGCAGATGAGGGATTCCGGTGACTGTGGTCAGGGATCATTGACCTGCTGAACATTCTCCGGATCAAATTGTTTTAAACAACAGTATGAACCAACACTAAAAGCCTATGAAAACTGCAGAAACTATTATTACCTACGTATTCGGCCTGGTATACCTGATCTTTGGTCTGAACTTCTTTTTTGGTTTTATTCCCATGCCAGAACTGGAAGGACACGCGCTTGACTTCATGGTTGCCATTGGCTCGACTGGCTACATGGTTGTAGTCAAGATCATTGAAATTGCTGTGGCTCTGATGCTGTTGCTCAACATCAAACGACCGCTGGCCTGGTTGCTAATCCTGCCAGTATCGGTCAACATCATGATGTATGACGTATTCCTGATGGGAACAGTTACGCCTCCCGCAGCACTTGTATTCATCCTGAACTGGTTTATGGTTTACCGGATGCGCGGGAACTACAGCTGCCTGTTTAAATAACGCAGGTTAAGTCAGCTTAAAACATTCATGGCCAGCACGATATGCTGGCCACGCCTAAACAAACGCCCCTGGATGATGATCATCCAGGTGCGTTTGTTACAGGGGCTCAGGGTTATGAAGGAATGATGCTGTTATCATGTGATGGTGATATGGTTTAGCAGGCAATCCTTTTAAAACAACAACCCCCTTTAACTTTTTATCTTAGGAATCTATTAATCTGATTACCTGCACTTTTCTTGCAAATGCTTGTCACAAACAGCCTTTACTTCAGGTACCTTTCCAGCCAGCCGTGGAACTCGCCAAACCAGTGGATGGAGTTTTGCGGCGAAAGGATCCAGTGATTTTCATCAGGATAATAGACCAGCCTGGCTTCCAGACCCATATTCCTGTATATGTTGTATACCATGAAGCCGTGGGCCACAGGTACGCGATAGTCCAGCTCTCCGTGGATCACCAGCATGGGTGTGGAAAAGTTGTGTGCAAACTGCGACGGATTAATCGCATTCATCTGCTCCTTGTTTTCCCATGGGGAACCGCCATACTGGTATTGGCGGTTTGCTGAGAAGTCAGATGCAAACTGCAGGTGCAGATCGTATACGCCGGCATGGTTGATCAGGCAGGCAAAGCGATCGGTGTGGCCAGCTATCCAGCTTACCATGTAACCGCCATAGCTGCCTCCGGTGGCTGCCATCCGGTCTTCATCTACCAGGCCTCGGTCAATCAGGTAATCGGCCGCTTTCATGATATCGCGGAAGGGCAGCTCGGAATGGTTCCCATGGATGCTCTTGACAAAATCCTGTCCGAAGCTGCTCGACCCGTGGAAGTTGGGCATGGCGGCAATATATCCTGGTGCGGCAAACACCTGGCTGTTCCAGCGAAAGTGGAAGCTGTCGCCAAAGATGCCGTGCGGGCCGCCGTGGATCATCATCACCAGGGGATATTCCTTATCGGGATCGTAATCAGGGGGATAATTGATGAACATCTGGATGTCTTCCCCGTTGGCGCCTTTGTAAGTGACATTCTCTATTTCGCCCCACTGGATGTTTTCCACGATGTGGTCGTTGAACGTGGTCATCTGGTCCACATCGCCGCGGCGCAGGTCTATGCGGTAGATCTCGGGCGGTGCACTGAGGTTGTGATGATTGAACACCAGGTGCTGTCCGCCGGCAAGTGCAGCGCCGTTGTTCGTGCCACCCCTGAAGACCTCGGTAAGCGGACCACCCACAGCCGGAATGCTGAAAATGGATGTCATGGCACGGTCTTGCGCGTGAAAATATATGGTGCTTCCTTCTTCCGACCAGAACCACTGTTGAGTGCTTAAGTCAATATGATCTGTAAGCTCGGTGACTGATCCGTCTTCAGTGTCATACAACACCATCACGACCCGATCGGCGTAAAAATGATAAATCGACTGGCGGCCATAGAGGATATACTGGCCATCCGGGCTGTAGACCGGGTTCAGGTCGTTGGCCGGGTTTTCTGCAGTGATGTTGGTGAGTTGGCCGCTGCCGTCGGTGGGGACAAGGAAGATCGCGTGATTGGTGCGTTCAAAAGGAGGCTGTGTGGAGTTTTTGCTTACCGCGATGGTTTCTCCGTCGGGTGAGATGTCATAGGAAACGCCACCCATTAGTCCAAAGAAGTTCCCATTTTCTGGCATCAGGTCAGTCACTTCCTTGCTGTCAAGATCTACGGTAAAGAGCCTGGACACATAGCCGTCAGTCAGCCAATGGTCCCAATAGCGGTACATGTTATTCTCCGTGACCTTGGCTGTCACCTTGCTTTCTTCCATCTCTTGTTGCAGCTCCCGCTGCTTATCCCAGTCGCCGTCATATTCAGGCAGGATGTCGGCGGCAAATGCGATGCGTTGACCATCGGGGAACCACTTCAGTCCGTAGACTCCAACGGGCAAGTTGGTAATTTTTTGTGCTTCGCCGCCTGCTGCCAGGTCGAGGATGTATACCTGTCCGGGGCCACCGTGCCTGCGCGACACGAAAGCGATCTGATTGCCATCAGGACTCCAGGCAGGGCCGCTGTCCCTGTCGCTAAAGGTGATCTGGCGGTTCTCGCCTGTCTGATTATTGAGCAGATGCAGGTTCGTAGCCGAGGTGTTGGCGTCTACATCATATTCCGTTACCGGAAAAACGGACCACTGTCCATCGGGCGATGACACCGGGTTTCCAGGGCGGGCCATCTCCCACATCGTTTCCGGGTTGAGGGGTTGCAACTCCTGGGCTGCAAGTGTCCCAAGACCAAGCACAAGTAAAAAGCTTAACAATGCATATGGTATCTTCATGTGTGTATGATTTAAGTGTTAGCAAAATACAAAGAAACAAAAAATTTCTACTTTTGCATCTGTTTAAATTCGCATGCATATGATTCTAGTCACAGGCGGAACGGGTTTGGTAGGTTCTCACTTGCTTTATGAGCTGGCAAAACGCGGGCACCGCGTACGTGCCCTGAAACGCGATGGCAGCAATACAGACCTGGTCAGACGACTTTTTCACTGGTATGATCCGGATAAAGGTGAAGATCTCTTTGAAGACATTCAGTGGGTGGAAGGCGATCTGAATGACCTGGTCAGCTTGCAAGAGGCCATGCAGGGTGTAAAGCACATCTATCACTGTGCCGCCATGGTCTCCTTTCTTCCCGAAGATCGCGCGCTGATGAAAAAAATCAATGTGGAGGGGACGGCAAATCTGGTCAATGTGGCCATGATGAACGACATTGAAAAGTTTTGCCACTGCAGCTCTGTGGCCGCCATCGGCAGTCCGCAAAAGGGCCGTGCCGTAGATGAAAATATTAGCTGGAAGGCCTCCGGAAAGAACTCCTGGTACGCCATAACCAAGTATGGCTCAGAGCGTGAAGTATGGCGCGCTTCAGAAGAAGGATTGCCGGTGGTGATTGTCAACCCTACCGTGGTGATTGGCCCGGGTGATCCGGCCCGTTCGAGCGCACAGTTATACCAGTCGGTGAAAAACGGGATGAAGTTTTATACATCTGGCGTGACTGGATTTGTGGATGCCCGTGATGTGGCGACCGTCATGGCTGATCTACAGGAATCAGATGTTGTAAATGAACGCTTTGTGCTGTCCAGCGAAAATTTATCTTACCGCGAATTATTTACCCTTTTTGCCCACTATTCCGGGGCTAAACCACCCAAGTATCGTGCAGGACGCTTCCTCAGCGAAATGGCCTGGCGCCTGGAACTTTCAAGGAGCTTTATCACCGGACAAAAACCGCTTCTTTCAAGAGAAACGGCCCGAAACGCCAACATCAAGCGGTACTTTTCCAATGAAAAAATTAAAAAAACCCTCAACATTGAGTTCCTGCCCATAGAAGAGGCTGCCAGAAATACCTCACATTTCTTCAATAAATACCCCGTCTACCTCTCCCCGGATTTCAGGATGCCGTCTTAAGGACAAAAGGACAAAAGGACGAAAAGACAAAAGGACAAAAGGACAAAAGGACAAAAGGACAAAAGGACAAAAAGTCGAAAGGTCTGAAATTCTGGGTCTGCGGTGCGTTGTGCCAGGGCAATCCTTGTCCGGGATGCAGCGGCTACCTTCTTGCTGCCTACTTCTTACTGCCTACTTCTTACTTCTTACTGCTTACTTCTTACTACCCCGGTGACCAATAATGCGCTGGGAGATCATGTAGAGGATAAACAGTGCGGCCAGGAAAGTGGCAAACCGCCCCAGGAAATTTCCGCTGCGTGAAAAGAAGGTCAGGTTTTGGTTTTTATTGATGTTGGCTGAGATGGCTGTGGCTTCCCACCAGGCTGTATCTTTAATGGTTTCCCCCCGCTGGTTGATGAACGAGGAAATTCCTGTGCTGGCCGACCGGGCAATGCTGCGCCGCGTCTCTATGGCCCGCAGCCGTGCATATTGATTGTGCTGTCTGTAACCCGGGGTGTCGCGCCACCAGCCGTCGTTGGTCATGATGAACAGCATGGAAGCCCCATGAAGCATAAATTCGCGTGTGTAATCGCCATAGATCGACTCATAACATATAGAAGGTGCAATCCGGATATGTTCCGGAGAAACCATCACCTCCGGGCTTTCACTGGTGCCCAGGCTTCCGGAGATACCCCCGAAGCGGTCTACCAGCCTTCCCAAAGGCCGGAGCAGGGTGAAG
>PWNO01000252.1 GCA_003557765.1 Bacteroidales bacterium | reverse complement strand
TGGCAAGTATATCCATCCACAAGTGCTTGAAAATGCTTTTAAGGAATCACCATTCATTGACCAGATTCTGATCCTTGGCGAGAATCAACCTTTCCCGGCTGCCCTGATCGTACCTGATTTTAACCATCTGCAATCATGGTGCAAGGTAAAAGGAATACCTTATTCCGGCAACAAGGAAATGCTTGCCATTCCACGGATCCGGAAGAGGTTTGCAAAGGAGGTAAATCATTACAATGAACGTTTCGGAAAATATGAGCGCATCTCCAAATTTGAGCTCATCGATCACGAATGGGGTGTGGAGACAGGCCAGCTGAGTGCAACACTGAAATTGCGCAGAACTCATCTAATGAAAGAATATGCAGAAGACATTGAAAGGGTCTATGCCCGCAAGGGTAGCAACGGAAGTTAGCCCCAAGTCATTGTCATTCGGTTATTTCAGCCTGCTTGATGGAAAGGCTGATCCGTTTTCTTTCTTTCTCTACCGACAACACCTTTACCATCACTTTCTGATTGAGGGTGACTACCTCAGCCGGGTTGCGCACAAAGCGGTTGGCCAGTTCACTGATGTGAATCAGTCCGTCCTGATGAATGCCAACATCAGCAAATGCACCAAAAGCGGTTATGTTGGTGATGATTCCCGGAAGCACCATCCCCTCCCTGAGATCATCCACACTTTTCACACTTTTGTCAAACTCAAAAAAGTCGAAAGTTTTTCGTGGATCCCTTCCCGGGCGCGCAAGCTCCTGCATGATGTCTTTCAGAGTTGGCAAGCCAGCTTTTTCTGACACATAATTCTCTGGGGCAATTTGCTTTTGAAGCTCTTTTTTTCTGAGAAGATCAGCAAGTGAAACATTAAGATCTGATGCCATCTTTTCGACCACCCAATAGCTCTCCGGATGCACGGCGCTGCTGTCCAGCGGATTATCGGAGTGCGTCACCCTGATGAATCCGGCAGCTTGTTCAAAAGCTTTTGCCCCCAAACGTGGCACCTGCATCAGCTCATGGCGGGTTTTAAATGCACCTTTGTCATTGCGGTACTGAACAATGGAGGCAGCCAGCGCGGGGCCAACCCCTGACACATAAGTGAGCAGTTCTTTACTGGCGGTATTAAGTTCAATGCCCACTGCATTTACACAGCTTGTTACCGTGTCATCCAATGCCTGGTGCAGCAGTTTTTGATCCACATCATGTTGATATTGACCTACTCCGATCGACTTGGCATCGATTTTAACCAGCTCTGACAGTGGATCTGCCAAACGTCGTCCGATGCTGACAGCACCCCTAACGGTAACATCATAATCGGGGAACTCCTCCCTTGCAAGGTCTGAAGCTGAATATACAGATGCCCCGCTTTCGTTCACCATTATGGCCATTACATCCTTGTCGAAACGGATTTTACGAATAAGCTGTTCGGTTTCCCGCCCGGCTGTGCCATTACCAATTGCAATGGCTTCGATGTTATAGGCGCTTACAAGGCTTTGAATTTTATTGATTGCTTTTCCCTTTTCATTTACAGGTGGGTGGGGATAGATATTTTCATTGTGTAACAAACGACCCTCCTCATCCAGGCAAACAATTTTGCAGCCGGATCGGAATCCAGGATCGATGGCTAATATACGTTTCCGTCCCAGTGGCGGTGCAAGCAATAGCTGTCTGAGGTTTTCAGTAAAAACCTGGATGGCCGTTTTATCTGCTGCAGTTTTCAGGTCGTTTCGCAATTCAGTTTCCAGTGAGGGGTGCAGCAGCCGTTTCCACGAATCATGCAGGGCTTGCCGCACCTGTTCAGGGGCTTCTCCTTCCCGTTTCAAAAACAGGCCTTCCAGTATGTGAAACGCCTTTTCTTCGTCCGGAGCAACTTTGACATGCAAAAAGCCCTCCTTTTCACCTCTGAACATCGCCAGAAGGCGGTGAGAAGGTGCCTTGCGCGCAGGTTCCGTCCATTCAAAATAGGTCTGGTATTTTCTTCCTTCCTCCTCTTTCCCTTTAACAGGCCGACTGATGATAACACCCTCTTTGTAGATCAATCTTCGCAAACGCGTCCGCGCACGGGGATCTTCATTTACCCATTCGGCAATGATGTCGCGGGCACCGGCCATTGCCTCTTCTGGGGTTAATACCTCTTTGTTGGGGTTTACAAATTGTTTAGCTCGTGCAATCAGATTTGTCTCCCTTTGCGCCATGATGATCTTTGCCAGCTGCTCAAGTCCACGGGCCCTGGCAATGCTGGCACGTGTTTTTCTCTTTGGCTTATAAGGAAGATAGAGATCTTCCAATTCTGCCATTGTAGCGGCGGCAAGGAAAGCTTCTTTTAGCTCAGGTGTCAGCAATTCCTGCTCTTCTACAGCTTTTATTACAGCTTCTCGACGCTTCTCAAGCTCTTCGAAGCGATTCAAAAGATCCCGGATTGAGGTGATTTGCACTTCATCAAGGGACCCGGTCTTTTCCTTTCTGTACCGTGCGATAAATGGAACGGTCGCACCCGACTTCAGAAGGTCGACAACATTACTTACAAAGTGAACTGAAATGCCGCTTTCCGTTGCAATGCGATCTGTTATTTTTGTTATGATGTTGTTCATAAAGTGGTTCTTTCATTTGGAATACGCTTTATTGCCCTTGTTATTTTTCAAAATGTAAACGTAGTTGCGGATGCAGTTTAAAAGAGCGACGGTGGTGTGGTGTTAGCCCCAGGTGCTGTATGGCCGCACGGTGTTTTGGCGTAGGATAACCCTTGTTGTGGGACCATCCGTAATCAGGAAATTCGTGGTGAATTTTCTCCATATGCGCATCTCTGAAGGTTTTTGCAAGCACGGAAGCAGCAGCAATAGACGAGTATAATGCATCCCCTTTGATGATGCAGCTGTGTGGAATGTCCTGGTACGGATGAAAGCGGTTTCCATCAACCAAAATCATCAACGGTTGCAGCCGCAGCATCCCAAGCGCTTGATGCATGGCCAGAATGCTTGCATTCAATATGTTGATTTGATCAATTGTTTCTACATCTATGGAAGCGATGGCGCAGGCGAGGGCCTGATCCAGGATCAGCTGCCTGCACTTTTCGCGTTGCGCCACAGACAGCTTCTTGGAATCATTAAGCACTTCAATAAGTTCTTTTTCAGGATGTTTTGGAAGGATGACTGCAGCTGCAAATACAGGTCCGGCTAGGCAGCCACGTCCAGCTTCATCGCAACCGGCTTCAGGAAAAGACTGACTGTATCGGTTTTTCAGGTGTTGACGCATATTGAGTTTATGATGCCATCGAAGATCACTTTCCCGTCTTCATTGCCCAGCTCGGGATCACAGGCCCTTTCCGGATGGGGCATCATGCCGAACACATTGCGGCCGGTATTGCAGATGCCGGCGATGTTATTGACTGACCCATTGGGATTTGCTTCATGGCTGATATTGCCATTCGCATCGCAATAGGTAAAAAGGATTTGATCGTTATCTGTAAGTGACCTGATGGTGTCTTCAGCAGCATAGTAGCGGCCTTCGCCATGGGCAATCGGAATTTTCAGCACTTTGCCAGGGCCGGCGAGTGTGGTTATGATGCTGTTGTTTGTTTCGCTATGGATGTAACTGTTCCGGCAGATAAACCGGTGGGTTGTGTTATGCAGAAGTGTACCCGGTAGCAGGTCTGCTTCACAAAGGATCTGAAAACCGTTGCAGATTCCCAACACATATCCACCTTTGTTGGCAAAGCGGATCACCTCTTCCATGATAGGTGAAAAGCGTGCAATTGCACCGGAACGAAGATAGTCGCCATAAGAGAACCCACCTGGCAAAATAACGAAGTCAACACCCTGAAGGTCTTTGTCCTTGTGCCATAGGGTAACCACCTCCTGCTGTAGCTTCTTTTTTAGCACATAAATCATGTCATGATCACAATTTGATCCGGGAAAAACAACAACGCCAAATTTCATAGATACATTTTTAGGTGATCAAAAATCCGTAAGACTGCATGGATTGTCTAAGGGCAAAATTAAGCATTTTTCTTTGCCCGTTTCCGGTCATGCTCATTCAGGAGTATTTTTCGAAGGCGAAGGGACGCAGGCGTTACCTCAATGTATTCATCCTCTGCGATGTACTCCATGGCTTCTTCGAGAGAAAATTTTACCGGAGGTGCAATAGATAGTTTCTCATCGCTGCCTGCAGCTCTTACATTTGACAGTTTTTTCGTATGAATCACATTAACAGCCAGATCATCCTGACGGGAATTTTGTCCGATAATTTGACCGGCATACACTTTTTCATTGGGATGGATAAAAAAGGTACCCCGATCCTGTAGTCTATTAATCGAATATGCAATTGCTGTTCCGGTTTCCATTGCAATAAGAGATCCATTACGACGTCCTCCGATTTCTCCTCTCCAGGGGCCAAATCCAGTGAAGCGATGGGCCATTACAGCTTCCCCTTCCGTTACTGTAAGCAGGTTGTTCTGCAAGCCGGTTAATCCGCGCGAAGCGATATTAAACACCATGTGTGTTCGGTCGAGTTTATTCTGCGTGCTCACCAATTCTCCCTTTCGGGCAGAAACCAATTCAATCACCTTTCCTGAAAAATCGGATAACACGTTTATCGTCAGTTCTTCAATCGGTTCACACCTTACCCCATCAATGTCCTTAATGATAACTTTCGGCTGTCCGAGCTGCAGCTCATAGCCTTCCCGGCGCATGTTTTCAACCAGAATGGCAAGGTGGAGGATTCCCCTTCCAAATACAATGTATGAATCTGGTGATGATGACTCCTCTACTCTGAGCGCCAGGTTTTTTTCTGTTTCCA
>PWNO01000152.1 GCA_003557765.1 Bacteroidales bacterium | reverse complement strand
AGTTCTGCTTCTTCGCAATTGGTGTAGCTTACTACCCTTATCATATCTCCTTCTTTATAATTCCAGTGAGCAGGTGCGTTGATGCCCGGATTTCTTTCGTTTCTTACCGGGTAAGTGCCCAGGTAGATCATGGGCTGATCGGCCCACAGGCTTTGACGAAAATAACCACGCCCCTTTTTAAAACCGGCCAAATCAATAAGTCCTGTTGTAAAACCCCTTGAAGGCCAGCGGTGCGACTCACCAAGGTAATCGATGCCCGTCCAGAGGAACTGCCCGGAAATGTAATCATTATCCCTGACGGCTTTCCAGGCTTCCATATCATGGCGGTTTTCACTGCCATATATGATCCTGTCAGGGAAGTTTTTGTGGTCTGTGCGATAGCGGTATTCAGTATAGTTATACCCCACTACATCCAGCGCATCCGGGTAAGATGTTTCATTTGACATGACAACACCGGCTAAACCTGCTGTAACCGGCCTGGAGGGGTCATGCTCCTTTACTACGGCTGCCAGACGGTGGGCTATGTCGCCCAGGCGGCTGGCATGGGGCTGGTCGGGCAGAAAGCCCCTGATGTGCTGTTGCCCGATCCCCTCCTGATCCAAAACCTCATGTGAATAAGGGTCGTTGGGGTAATCCACTTCATTGCCAATGCTCCACATAATAACCGAAGGGTGATTGCGGTCGCGCATTATCATGTCGCGCAGATCCGTCTCTCCCCATTCTTCAAAAAATGCATAGTGCCCCTGGAAACCGGGGGTGCCAACATTCCATCCTTCAAGCCATTTTTTCTTGGGAAACTCCCATTCATCAAAAGCTTCGTTGATAACCAGGAACCCCAGTTCATCGGCCAGGTGATATAGGTCGGGTGCCTGCGGATTATGGCTGGTTCTGATGGCATTGGTGCCAAGTGACTTTAAAATCTTCAGCCGTCTTTCCCAAACCTCCCTGGGAACAGCTGCACCCAGGCTGCCGCCGTCATGATGCAGACACACGCCTTTAAGCTTCATGTTCTCACCGTTAAGGTAGAAACCGGTATCTGCTGTAAATGTAAATGAGCGGATCCCTGCCCGGGTCGTAGCCTGGTCAATTATTTCCCCACCCTGCAATACGGTTGTTTTTAATGTGTACAGATAAGGGTTGTTTACAGACCATAATTGTGGTTGCCGGATATTCATATTTTGCTCCAGGCTTTCTGAGCTTCCTGCAGGAAGCCTCAGGCTGCCTTGTGTAGCAGCCACCTTATTGCCTACGCTGTCTTTTATTTCTTGCTTGACATCCAGCCTTACTCGCTGACCGGTATGGTTCACAACAGTTGTTTCCACCTGCATGGTCGCACGCGAAGCACTCACCTCACGGCTTGTATAATAAACACCCCATTGGCCTATGTGCACCGGGTTAGCGGATACGAGATAAACATCACGGTAAACTCCTGAACCTGTGTACCATCGCGAATAGGCATATTTGCTGTGGTCAACGCGCACAGCCAATATATTCTTTTCGCCAAAATTGAGATGCGGAGTAAGATCATACATATAAGATATGTACCCATTGGGGCGCATACCCAGCGAATGACCGTTGATGAACACTTCCGCGTCGCGATAAACGCCCTCAAAATAGACGTATATCTTTTTGCCTTCCTGGCTCGCATCAATGTCAAGTCTTTTACGGTACCAGGCAATGCCACCGGGCAAATAACCCGTACAACTTGCCAGATGGGGACTGTATGGGCCCTCAATGCTCCAGTCGTGGGGCAGGTGCAGACTTCGCCAATCCGAATCATCATACTCCGGATTTGCTGCTGCCGGATGATCTCCTATGCGGAATTTCCAGTTGTCATTGATGAGATGCGCATCACCAAAGGAAAGCTGTCCAATGAGCGCCGTTTGAGATAGCATGACGGTAATAAGGGTTGTCAGTGTGTGTTTCAAGGCTTTTGGTAAATATTGCAGACACATAGCTTTTTTCTTTAATGGTTAAATGAAAGTAAAACTACGGCAATACAGGTCAAATGCCTATGACAATTTGTTCATATTATGGCAAAATAATGGCAAACTCACTCAAATCAAATAAAAACGCCACTTTTGCGACATTTTGCCAGCATGCCATACATGGCACACGCTTTGCTTTTAGGCATGGGTAAAACCATTTCATTCTGAAAACTAAAACCGTGAAATATGCAAACCGGGAAATTATCGTTCAAACGGAAAAAAACTTTCCGATAATCAAAAAAATCTCAATTCCGATCACAAGATATTTCAGTTCAACCATTTTATCTGCCAGCATGCGTAAAGACCACCTTGCCATACCCAATGGAGCCTCACTGCAGCTGATGGCTATCAGATGAGCTTCGCTCCACTTATCACTCTGAACTTCCAACTTACCGCCATCATTGAGCTTCTTTTTTTGTACGATTATGAACACATTGTGAACATATATGGACGGTAAGAAAACCAAGTTGTTTTTTACTTAACATTATATCAATAACATATGATATGTGGCACTGCATTTGATTCCTTGTCAATGGTATTGAAAACCATAAGTATTACAAATAAACAGCAGAGAAGATGATACGCCACTATGTAAAATTCAGCTTGCGCGCCCTCAAACGTCAGAGTGGCTTCGTGTTTATCAATGTTCTTGGCTTGGCAATAGGCATTGCATGTGCGCTTATCATTGCCCTTTTCATCATTTATGAACTTAGCCACGACCGGTACAATCCACACAGAAATGAGATTTATCGCGTAAATCTGCATGGCATGATGAGTGGCCAGGAAATGCGTATGGCATATACCGCTTCGCCTGTAGGTCCTGCTATGGCCGATGAATTCCCCGAGGTGGAGGATTTTTTGAGGATGCACATCTGGGATGAAACCATTATCCAGATACAAGACCGATTTTTTGCCGAGCCGCATTTTGCACTTGCTGATTCGTCGTTTTTCGACTTTTTTCCCATTCCTTTACTAAAAGGAAATCCAAAAACCGCGCTTTCTGAACCGTTTACGGTCGTATTAACACAAACTGCTGCCAAGCGTTTGTTTGGCGATGAAGACCCCATCAACAAAATGCTGCATGCGGGGCGCATGCCCAGCCCGTTTCGCGTAACAGGTGTCATGGAAGACATCCCTGACAATACGCACTTCAGTGCGGGAATGGTAGCTTCATTCAGTTCCAGCCACCGCGCAAACGATAACAACTGGCTGGCCAACAATTTTTATACTTACGTGAAACTACATCCTGACGCAGACCCTGAAACAGTAAACAACAGGTTTGACGACATGGTGGTCAGGCACATTGGCCCCATGGTAAAACAGATCATCGGAATAAGCGTGGAGGAGTTTAAACGTGCCGGAAACAGCTATAACTTTTTCCTTCAACCACTGACGAATATCCGCCACAACCCCTCTATCGAAAATTATCACAAAGCCGCAAAAGACCCAAAGTACCTATGGATCTTCGGTGCAATCGGATTACTTATCCTCACTATCGCATCCATAAACTTCATGAACCTCTCAACAGCACAATCGAGCAAAAGAGCCAAAGAGGTTGGTGTGAAAAAAGTGATCGGTTCTTCAAGGAAAATGCTTATTGGCCAATTCCTCGCCGAAACAATCATCCTTGCCTTTATGGCTTTGCTTATAGCGCTGCTGATCGTGGAGATCAGCCTGCCTTCATTCAACAACCTGCTTTCTTTGCAGCTCTCGATGTCATACCTTGGCAATTGGTATGTTTTGCCCGGAATCCTTTTCCTCACCATTCTGGTCGGCCTGTTTGCCGGCAGCTATCCCGCATTCTACCTTTCGTCATTCAACCCCAACACCGTGCTCAAAGGAAAGACAGGCAATGGCATGCAAAACAAAAAACTAAGACTTGCATTGACATTCATTCAGTTTGTCATCTCAATCATGCTGATATCAGGCTCAGTGATCATGTACAGGCAACTGAACTATATGCAAAACATGGAATTGGGTTTCGATAAAGAAAACATATTGGTTATTCGCAGGGCGTATGTGCTTGGCGGCCAGGTGAATGCCTTTAAAACCGAGCTGCAGGGCATCCCGGGTGTTTTGTCCGTGTCTTCTTCGACCTCGGTGCCCGGCAGGAGCAACAGCCACAGTGCATATGGCATTCGTGGCCGCCAGGATGAGTCGTTCATGTTGCATACCAACTGGGTTGATCACGATTACCTGGAAACCTTTGGCATTCAAATGGCTGATGGCCGCTTTTTCGATCCAGATCTTACTACTGACCAACAAGCCGGCATCGTAAATGAACGCGCCGTTCGAAATTACATGCAGAGTAACCCCTTTGAAACCAGAATAGTAATGCCGGGCGAGGTTCAGACGGACATTCCAGTGATTGGCATTGTCGAAGACCATCATTTTGAATCGTTGCATAACGACATTTCCCCGATGATGCTCTTATTCAAGCACGATGACGTGCATTGGGGGTATGTGAGCCTCCGTTACCAGGATGGAATGTCAAAGAGAATTCTCCAGCAAGCCGAGGCCTCCTGGGGATCATTCACTGCCAATGAACCCATGTTGTATTTCTTTATGGATGAAGACTTTAATCGCTTGTACATTGAAGACAGGCAGAATGCATCCCTTTCCATCATCTTTACCTTGCTCGCCATTCTGATCGCTGCGATGGGTCTCTACGGCTTAACGGCATTCTCGCTGCAGCAAAGGGTAAAGGAGATCGGCATCCGCCGGACATTTGGCGCCAGCATTTATAGCATATGGTACATGATATGCAAGGACGTAATGTGGCTGGTAGCAGCCT
>PWNO01000113.1 GCA_003557765.1 Bacteroidales bacterium | reverse complement strand
TGTAGGTACCCATCTTGTGCGATGGCAGGGATCCGGTGAGGATGGCGTAGGGCATGGCCAGGATGCTGGCCCAGGCGATGCCGACGCCGATCATCGACAGGATGATCCAGTTGGGGTTTGGGACGACAAGGATACTAAGGTAGCCGATGGCCCCCATTAGCAGGGCAAAGGCGTGGGTATACCTCCGGTTGGTTTTGCGGGCGATGACCGGGAGAAGGAAGGCAATCAGTGCGGCAAAACCGTTGTATACGGCAAAAGACACACCGACCCAGTTGGCCCCGGTGTTGTATTCCTCGTCAATGTGCCGGAGGCGGTTACGAACCTCTTGTGGCAGATCTACCCTGTCGGCGTGTTGCTGAAAAAAGCGCACCACACGCATGGACGATACCACTTCTTCTGCTCCTTCTTTGATGTTTATGTTGTACATGTCAAGGTCTTCCTGGATGGCTGGCAGGCGGCGCTCCCAAGCTTCATCCGGTTCCCGCTCCATGCGTGCTGAGATCTCTGTGAGCGTAGCCACGTGTGATGGATCCAGCTTCATGTCATAATGGTGGCTGGTTACGCCAGGCGTACCAAAAGTCCAAAGGGTAAACAAACCCACCCAGGAGAAAAACTGCACCACGGCCAGCTGTCCCATCGTTTTGGGCATGCGGAAAAGGTCATTGATAACCGTCACAAAGCCGTTGCTGGTATTGTTGCTTTTAATCAGTTTGCCGGCAATGAACTGGATGATGCCGAAGAGCATGAATCCCACGGTAAGGATATAGAGATCGCTTCGGATAAAATCGTAGCGGTATACCAGGAAGGTGAGCACGGCACCCAAAAGGAGCCAAAGCACGGAAGGCTTGCTGAACCGGGTATAGGGAAGCAACTCTCCTGATTTGTGGTCTTGCTCAACCCTTTCCTTGCCTTTTTCAAGCTCTTCAAATTCCTTTAATTTTTCTGGAGAATATTCTCTTGTACGCAGGACAGTCCAGAGTACGGCAAAGAAAAACACCAGTCCGCCAACCAGGAACGCTACGCGCACAGATGGAGGCACTTGCCCTTCAGGCGCCACGTTGGCGATACCGGCCAGGTTGGTCAGCACCCAGGGCAGCATGGAGGCGACCACCGATCCGGTGCCGATAAAGAAGCTCTGCATGGCAAAGCCCTTGTTGCGCTGGTCGGGTGGCAGCATATCCCCTACAAATGCCCGGAATGGTTCCATGCACATGTCGATACTGGCGCCCAGTATCCAGAAGATGCCCACGGCTATCCAAAGCAAGGGTGCTGTGGGCAGCAGGATCAATGCAATGGAGGCCCCGATGGCGCCAAACAGGAAGTAAGGCCGTCGCCGCCCGAGGCGGGTCCATGTGTTATCACTCATATAACCCACAATGGGCTGTACGATCAGGCCGGTGACCGGAGCTGCTATCCAAAGTATTGGGATGGCTTCGACTTGCGCACCAAGGGTTTCAAATATCCGGCTGACGTTGGCATTCTGCAAGGCAAATCCGAACTGGATCCCAAGGAACCCAAAACTCATGTTCCAGATCTGCCAAAATGAAAGTCTGGGTCGCGTTTTCATAAACAAGGTTGTTTGTAAAAATTAAGATGCCGGAATGCTAAACAGTGTTATTCCGGAAAATGTTCCTGTACTGTTTTTAAAAATGTGGTTAAAGATAACGGAATTTTTGCAAAGAAAAAGCTGATGGCGCTAACCACCAAACAATTGGAGGCATTCATGTAAAAAATTGTCATCGCAAACGATTGCGATGACAACAGGTAAATATCTACACCATCAGAAGGGTTTCACGACTAGATGGGTGCTGAAAGGTGAAAAAACAAACCGGTCTCACCATGTCTGTTCAGGCTGAATTCGGAACGCAACACAATATCGTAATAGGTGTGCAGATCCAGTCCGATTCCGGTTGCTGCCAGCCAGCGGTTTGCCAGGTTGTTGGTGCTGAGGTAGTGGCGATCGTCCATGATGCCCACATCAGTAAAAACATTCAGATATAGGGCATAATGGATGCGGGATAAAGATTCAACAGGGATAACGGAGATCTCCGTTACCCGCTCAGGAAGCAGGTTGTATTTCAGGTTCGTTTTAAAAATAAAAAACTTGTGTCCGTCAATCACATAATGTTCATAGCCCCTGACCAGCGAGTGGCTAAACCCAAGACCTTCCCGGTCAAAGTAAGACAAGGTGGTCCCCTCGCTCCATTTTCCATAAGCACTCCATGCGGTGTACCATTGGTCTGCCAGCTTTGCATAATGCCTGAGGGAGGCAAACAATGATGTCACACGCATGTTTTCTTCCGATAGCAAGCCCAACCCATTTTGGGTAATCCCGGCTTCCACGAGATATCCTTCCAGGGGGTAGACGATGATGTCACGTCGGTCGTGGCGAAAGGTGTAACCTGCACTAAAAAAAGAAAAGCTGCTTTTTCCATCTGGTCCAAACCTGGGATTTAGTTCAAGCAAGGTGTCTGCGTAATGATGATAATGAAAGGATAAGGAAAAAAGATGGGTGTTGTAGAACCCAGGACGAAGGCGCAGGGCTCCGGAAAAGGCATATTCCTGCGATATGAACTCATCGGCCAGCCTGGCGATCAGTTGCTCGTTGTCTTTGGTTCCATATGCCCGCCTTTTGCTTCTGTCCAGACTGTATTGCAGCTCTGCCCTGACAGATTGTCCTCTGCCGAAATAAGGGGTGTTCAGCCTGAGGTGCAAGCTTTGCACGTTTCCGGCCCTTGCTCCCAGATGGATGCTTTCATTTCGCCCGGTGAGATTATAAGCTCTTAAGCTAATGCCATAATTTAATGCTGAAAAGGAGGGATCATCAAGCCATTGGTTGAGATTTGGCTCTTCCAGCTCGAGTACCGGCAAAGGCCAAATGTTCCAGCGCTCTACAAAATGAAAGGTTAGGGCAACGTGGTGACTGTGGAGTATCTGCATCTCGGTCTCCACAAAGTTAAACAAGCCGGTGTTCATCAGGTTTAATCTGGCTTGCACCAGGCGGGTTGCCAGCCTGTCACCGGAGAGGCTGTCACCGGCAGCAAAAGGTATTTCGCGCATGATGGTGCTGGCTCGCGTGGTGTGGTTGCCTTCCAGTGTGATGTGCTGAATGACATAATGCGCAGATGATGACCCGTTCATCCAGGCTAGCGTAACCGGCGCGCCATCCTGCTTCATTGTCCCGACCTCCATTTCTGGCTCATCTGTCAATAATTCCGGCTGAAGTAACCCATTGCCATATACCGTGGCGTAGCTTATGGTGATCAAAAGGAGCAGATAAACAGGTTTGAGTGACATGGTGTAATGGGATCCTGGCCTTTTGTGATCAAGCTTTTCAGGCATACTAGGTGTCAAGGAACTTCATCAGGGCTTCATAACGTTCACTTAACAAGCTGTCGTATTGATTCTCCTCTGCAAAGGAGGCCTTCACGATATAGTTATAGCGGTTGAGTGTCTGGATCACACTGGAAAGGTCCATCACATTGAGCTTGAGGGTAACTTCAAGTTGTGTACTGTTGGGTGCCGAGGTTATTGCAGAACTGAGGACTTTTGCATCATTGGATTCGATGATACGTGCGATCTCACTTAGGGCGTATTGCTGTTCGTTGACATCCAGCACAATGATGCCACCAGGCTGCGTAATGGAAGTAAAGCCAGCTATTGCCTGCGTGAGCTCCTGTGTCGTGATGGCTCCTGCATAGTGATCGTGGTGATCCAGTACTGCGACAAGGGAAAGATGTTCGGCTGCTGCCTGCCGAAGTACTTCATACAAATGCACATCATGATAGACGAAGGCATGGCGCAAAGGAAGTTTGTGGCTGCCAATGTTATCGTCCAGGTCATCCAGGTTGTAGATGTCTGCATTTTTGATCAGTCCGTGAAAATGCGTTCCTTCAACCACCGGCAAATGGGTAACGCCCATGTCTTCCATCCAGTTGAGCGCCAGGCTCCCAGGGTCGGAGGGCTTTAGTGGCATGACCATCTTACTGAGCATGTCTTTGGCACGCATAGTCTGTTGTCTTTTTTTTGTGAAGATACAATTTTTATTTTTTTGTGGTAAAGATCAACCTTGTCTGCAATAAAACCAACAATCGGGGTTGAACCAGGCATTGTTTTTTATTCTTAGCTTTGTGAAAAAAACGCAATCATGGTACGTTTAAGTGTTAACATCAATAAAATTGCCACCATAAGGAATGCCCGTGGTGGTAATATTCCGGATGTGATCAAGGCCGCAAAAGCCTGTGAACAGTTTGGTGCCCAGGGAATTACTGTCCATCCGAGACCGGATGAGCGCCACATCCGTTACCGGGATGTGCTGGATCTGCGTCCCGTGGTCAAGACAGAGTTTAACATCGAAGGCTACCCTTCGCGGGACTTCCTAAACCTGGTCACCCGGGTGAAGCCCGAACAGGTGACGCTTGTCCCGGATCCGCCCGACGCCCTGACCAGCAATGCAGGATGGAACACTTTGAAACACAGGGAACTGCTTAAAGATGTCGTTACAGAACTCCAATCCCATGGCATCCGTACCTCCCTCTTCATAGAAACAGACCCGGAAATGATCCGGAAAGCCGCAGATGTGGGCACCGACCGGGTGGAACTGTATACCGAACCTTATGCAGTAAGCTATCCGGATAACAAGGATGCTGCAGTGGCCCCTTTTGTTAAGGCTGCCGAAGTTGCTCACGAGGTGGGCCTGGGACTCAATGCCGGACATGATCTTGACCTCCATAACCTTACCTGGTTCGCCGAAAAGGTGCCACACCTGCTTGAGGTGTCCATCGG
>PWNO01000036.1 GCA_003557765.1 Bacteroidales bacterium | reverse complement strand
GTTGGCAAAAACAAAATTGTCATGAAAACCATCAGCATTCTGCTTATCTTTGGGTTGTGGATCAGCCTGTTTTTGCAGATCATGCCGGGCAGCACGGGTGTGCTGCAATTAGGTTTCATTGAGATCGGAAGCTGGCTGGGGTTCACCGGCTTGTTTTTATTGCTCGTTTTTTCGGCTCTTAGCAAATCATCACTGATCCCAAAGAATCATCCACAGTTGCAAGAAAGCATTCATCATCACATATAAAAAAATATCATGCACACAAAACCACAAAACCTTTTGTTCTTTGCCTTTTTCATCATTCCGTGTTTTCTTGGCGCCCAAGACCTGGAGCCATTGATGCAATCGGATTTGGAAATCGGCATTGAAGAGCGCCTGGATGAATACATCCCAGATGAGATTTACCTCATTGATACTGAGGGCAATCGTGTAAGGCTTTATGATATGCTCGACAAGCCCACGGTGATTGCCCTGGTATATTACCGTTGCCCTGGTATTTGCAGTCCTTTCATGGGTGCGATGGCAGATGTTGTTTCACGCTCTGACATGGAGCCGGGAACTGACTATCAGATCCTGAACATCAGCTTTGACCCTCGTGAAGGGCCCGAGCTGGCCAGGACAAACCGCAATAATTACCACAACCTGCTCACCCGGGAAATAGACCCGGAAGGCTGGCGCTTTTTTGTGACCGACAGCCTGAATGCCGCAAGGATCACAGATGCCGTTGGGTTCCGGTACAAACCTGTCGGGTTCGACTTTTTACACACCGCCGCGATGATCTTTGTTTCAGAAGAAGGCAAGATCACCAGGTACCTGCACGGCACTTATTTCTTACCGATTGACCTTAAGATGGCCGTTGTGGAAACAGCTGCAGGCCGCTCTGGACCTTCGTTCAGCCGGGTGCTGGCCTACTGCTACTCGTTTGACCCCGATGGGCAACGCTACGTATTGAATGTGACAAAAATAGCCGGAACGCTCATTATCTTTTTCGCCCTCGTGATCTTTGGCGGATTGGTGCTGTTTCGCCCCAGAAACAAACAACAACAAGGATAGTCAAAAAACTGACAGGGCTTGACCTGTCAAATTTAAATTTAAAATAACTATGTCAGAAAAAAACATCGGCAAAGAGCCCAGCTACCTCGAATACCAGGGAAAATACAAAGGGCTGCTGGGTTGGATATTCTCTACCGATCACAAGCGGATTGGCCTGTTATATCTTTATACGATGCTGTTCTTCTTTTCGCTGGCTGCCATACTGGGGCTGCTGATGAAAACACAGCTGATCGCCCCCGGATACACCATCATGGGGCCTCAAACCTATAACAGCCTGTTCACCCTGCACGGCATCATCATGATATTTATCATTGTGGTTCCGGGGCTACCTGCAGTGTTTGGCAACTTCTTTTTACCCATCATGATCGGGGCCAAGGATGTCGCATTCCCGCGCATCAACCTGTTGTCGTGGTGGCTCTACATCATTGGCATCCTGATTGTGCTCACCAGCCAGTTTACCGGGGGTGGACCGCCTGACACCGGCTGGACATTCTATGCACCATACAGCTTTCAAACACCAACAAACATACTTCCGGCCGTATTTGGCGCATTTGTGATGGGGTTCTCCTCCATCCTCACGGGGATAAACTTCGTGGTAACAATCCACCGGCTCCGGGCGCCCGGTATGACCTGGTTTAAAATGCCGCTTTTCCCCTGGACACTTTATGGAACAGCATGGATACAGATACTGGCAACACCCGTGATCGGCATTACCCTGATGCTCCTCATTGCCGAAAGGTTGTTTGGCATCGGTTTCTTTGACCCCGCCCTGGGCGGCGACCCCATCCTTTACCAGCACCTGTTCTGGATCTATTCACACCCGGCCGTTTACATCATGATACTGCCGGCCATGGGTGTCATCAGTGAAGTTATCCCGGTTTTTTCCAGGAAAAGCATCTTTGGCTACCGTGCCATCGTGCTGTCAACCATGGCCATCGCCTTTGTGGGATACTTCGTCTGGGGCCATCACATGTTCACTTCGGGGATGAGCGGGCGCGCACTGGCCACCTTCTCCTTCCTGACCTTCCTGGTGGCCATCCCATCAGCCATCAAGGTGTTTAACTGGGTGGCAACCATGCACAAAGGCTCATTACACATGCACACACCCTTCTACTGGGCCGTGTCGTTCCTGTTTGTGTTTATGGTAGGCGGTTTGACAGGCCTGGTGCTCGGTGCTCTTGCCACCAACGTCCACTTGCACGATACCCACTTTGTAGTTGCACACTTCCATTTCATCGTATTTGGAGGCACAGGCTTTGCCTTTATGTCGGCCATTCATTACTGGTTCCCAAAAATATTTGGCCGCATGTACGATGTCAACTGGGCAAACCTGGGCTGGGGCATCTTTTTCATCGGATTCCTTGGGCTTTACCTGCCCATGTTCGTTTTAGGCATGATGGGCATGCCACGCCGCTATTACGATTACCTGCCTGAATTTCATGGTGCCAACATTTTGTCATCGATGGGAGCCTGGGTGCTGGTCGGCGGGGTGCTGATCATCTTTATCAACCTGATACGCTCAGCCCGGCACGGTCAAAAAACCAGCGAGAAAAACCCATGGGGAGGTAAAACCCTTGAATGGACAGTGGACACACCACCCACACTGGAAAACTATGACGAGATCCCTACCATAGAAAAAGGGCCTTATGATTATTCAGATTATGCAAAGAGTGATAACCAATAACGACATATACTATGACACTTCATCGTGACGACCTTGGTGACAAATTTGGGATGTGGCTGTTCATATTCACTGAACTGCTGCTCTTTGGCATGCTGTTCGTAGTATATGCCGTATATCGATCGATGCACCCGGAGGCCTTCCGCATCGCCGGCGAAGAGCTCGACGTGGTTTTGGGCACAGTAAACACCGTGCTGCTCCTCATCAGCAGCGCAACCGTGGCCATGTCCATCACAGCCATCCAGAAAGGAAACAAAAAACTCAGCCTGCAGCTGCTGGGCATCACCTTGCTGATCGCTGTGATCTTTTTGGTGAACAAATATTTTGAATGGGGAGCCAAGTTCGAATATGGCTTCTACCCCGGAAGCGAAACATTGCATGAACTCGGCTACGGCACCATACTGTTCTTTGGGCTGTATTTCTTCATGACAGGAATACATGCGCTGCACATACTGATCGGGATAGGTCTCTTCATCTATGTGATGTTCCAGATGAAAAACGACAAAATCCATCAAACCGACTACATCTGGCTTGAAAACACAGGGCTTTACTGGCATCTTGTTGACCTGATATGGATATTCCTGTTCCCGCTGTTTTACCTGATTCATTGACGCACTAAAGAATGCTTACCATGAGCGAAGAAAAAACACATATCGTACCCTTTAAAACACAGGCTTTCGTTTTGTTGGCCTTGATCATACTCACCGGACTCAGTGTTGCGATCACCCAGCTGGAGTTTGGCAGTTACAATACATTGGCAGCCATGTTGCTGGCAGGGGCAAAGTCATTGATCGTGCTGGCGTGGTTCATGCACCTTAAATACGAAAAGAAGCTGTTCCCGATTATGGTGGCCGGTGTGCTGGTCATATTGCTGCTGGTATTGTTTGTAACATTTTTTGATTATTCATACAGATAACGAAAAAATATGTATCCAATAGGCGCATCAACATTTGTAGAAGGTGTGGACAATGCCTTCATCTTTATCCTTGCAATTGTCTTCTTCTTTTTGATAAGCATTACCGCTACAATCATCTATTTCTTATATAGATACAACAAGAAGAGAAACCCCGTGCCCACACACATTGAGGGCAACAACAAGCTGGAAGTTATCTGGACTGTAATTCCGCTTTTGCTTGTGATGGGCATGTTTTATTACGGATACGTGGCGTGGATACCTCTTAAGAGGCCTCCGGACGACGGTGTGCACATCACTGCCAACGCACGTATGTGGAGTTTTTCATTTACTTATGAAAACGGGCGTGTTACCGATAAGCTTTATGTGCCGAAAGATACTGCCATCATACTGAATCTCAATGCACTTGACGTAATACACTCTTTGTACATCCCGGCATTCAGGGTTAAGGAGGATATGGTGCCCGGTTTGCCCAATAACCGTATGTGGTTCCAGGCCAACAACCTGGGAACATATACCATTTTTTGCGCAGAGTATTGCGGCTTGCAGCACTCGTTGATGTACACCGACCTGGTTGTGATGGAGCCTGACGAATTCTGGGAATGGTATGCCGACACGACAGCTGTGGCCATTGTTGTTCCCGACGGTGCTGACCCTGCGCTGCTTGGCAGGCAGATTGTAGAAAGCAAAGGCTGTATTGCCTGTCACTCGCTGGACGGCACAAGCATTGTCGGGCCAACTTTCCGGGGCAAGTTTGGGGAGATGGTTACAGTTATTACGGATGGCGAGGAGCGTGAAATATTGTATGATGAAGAATATGTGAGGCGATCCATCTACGACCCTGACTACGACATCACGCTGGGTTTCCGCCCCGGGCAGATGCTCGGCTATGAAGGGGAGATTTCGGAACAGGAAATTGAGCTCATTGTCGCCTTCCTCAAGTCGCTGAATGAATAATGCTTCTTTTTTTCGGGTGCTCAAAGCCATCATCCAGTTAGGCAAGCCGCATATTACCCTGGCGGTGAGCCTTTCGGCGCTTACCGGTTTCATATTGCATGCCGGAGGCTTCAGCGCGGGATGGATGCCCCTGTTGGCCGGTATCTTTTTCCTCTCTTTTTCTTCGGCCGCCATCAATCAGATCCAGGAGCGCAGGC
>PWNO01000307.1 GCA_003557765.1 Bacteroidales bacterium | reverse complement strand
TGTGTTAATCGTGTTGCCCTGTTTTGTTCGTTTCATATGGAATTAAAAAGTTTAGGGTTCTTTGTTCTTTTATCCACAAATTACACAAATTGTTTCTCAAATTTACACAAATTGAATAACTCAGGCATTGGGCTTACACCCTTACTTATCCAGGAAAAAGCGACTTGTCAGCATATTGTCCGGTTTACCTCCGATCAGAACCTCGAATTCGCCTCTTTCGGCCACCCATTCATTGTTTCGGTTTACAAATTGTAAATCCTCATAAGTTACTGTAAAGTTAAGTTTTTTGGTTTGATCTGGTTCGAGGTGAACTTTTTGGAAAGCGATCAGCTTCCGGTTGTCGGGTTTAATGCTGGCTACAAGATCCCGTAGATACAGCTGAATCACCTCTTTGCCGGGATAGCCCCCTGTATTTGTAATCGCAACGCTTAAGCTTAGTGTTTCATTACTTTGTATGGTATTGGTGGAAAGTTCCAGTTGATCATATTGAAACGTAGTATAGCTCAGGCCATGGCCAAATTCCCATTGGGGGTTAAAGCCATCCATGTCGAAAGTCTTGCCAAGCCGGTCGCTACCTTTGTGTTTGTAAGTATAAAGTGATCCGCTGTAGCGTGGCCAGGTGTATGGCAGCTTACTTGAGGGGTTTTCCGCTCCGCTGATCAGGCTGGCGAGTGCTCTTCCCCCTTCGTGTCCGGGCCAGTAGGCCATCATAATGGCATCTGCTAGTGGTTCAATTTTTCGGATTACGCGTGGACGACCCTGGAGAAACACCAGGACAATCGGTTTGCCGCTTCGATGCAACCTTTTTACGAGCTCAATCTGGTTTGGAGGCAAGTCCAGTTCGTTGATGTCTGATGGCTTTTCAGTGGCCGGTCTTTCACCCAGTGCCAGGAGGATCACATCTGCCCCTTCGGCCATCCGCAGCAGATGGGCTTCGCTTTCCACATCCCCTTCGTAACCGGTTCCGGGTGTGTAAACTATTTGTTGTGCACCATAGACATCACGTAATGCTTCCAGTAATGTTTTTTTCCCTGGATCATCGTAGGTGGGGTCATCGCCTGCCCAGGTGCGGCTCCATGGACCGTTCAGTGCTGTTAATGCATTGGCCCCGGGACCACTCAGAAGGATCTTTGCACCGGGTTGCAATGGTAACATTTGGTTTTCATTCTTTAGTAAGGTGATGCTCTCAAGTGCTGCCTGATAGCTGAGTTCTGCAAACTCATCAGAGCCAAATTTATCATATCCTGAAGGATCGTGATAGGGGGCATCAAACAATCCAAGTTTAAACTTAACATACAAGATCCTTCGCACGGCATCATCGACGCGGCTCATTGGAATCTCACCGGCATTGACAAGTTGAACAACATATTTGGCAAAATCGGCATCATAGGGTGTCATGCTCATGTCGAGACCGGCATTGACGGCAATTCTTACTGCATCCATGCTGTCTTTGGCCACATGATGCATGGATACAAGGCGATCTACATCCTGCCAGTCAGACAGCACGAAACCTTTCAAACCCAGCTCTCCTTTCAAGATGTCGGTAATAAAATACTTGTCTGCATGTCCCGGAACACCATTCACCGAACCGGAGTTCAGCATTACGGTGAGTGCACCCGCGTCGATCGCGTGCCGGAAGGGTTCGATATAATATTGACGCAGATAATGTTCAGGGATCAGGGCCGGACTTCGGTCTTTGCCACTTAATGGTGTGCCATAGCCCACGAAGTGTTTTAAACATACAGCCACACGTGTACTGTCAGAAATTGATTCTCCTTGCTGTCCTTCAACAAAGGCCTTTCCCATCACGTTGTTGATGTGGGTGTCTTCGCCAAACGTTTCGAAGATGCGCCCCCAAAGGGGTTGCATGCTGACATCCAGCACCGGTGCAAAGTTCCAGGGTTGCGATGATGCCCGCATTTCATAGGCTGTTATTTCTCCGGTAATTCTTGCCAGTTCGGGGTTCCAGCTTGCGGCCAGGCCGATCTGGTGCGGAAACAAAGTTGAACCGGCGGTGTAATTAGCTCCGTGAACGGCATCCATGCCATAAATTACAGGAATGTTGTGGTTTGCATGTTCTGCAATGTAATCCTGTATTGTTTTGATGATGCGGTGCCATTCCTCTTTGGTGGGAGGATAGATCCCTTTGTTCTGGATGGAGCCGATATGGTTTTCCAGCAAGAAATATCGCAGTTTGGCCGTATCCAGTACGAGGGTGTCAAAGTCATTCCAGAAGGGTCCTTCCGTAAGGGCAGTCAGACCGACATTGGTCATCTGTCCGGCCTTTTCTTCAAGCGTAAGCAGTTGTAACAAGCTGTCGGCCCGCTGGAAGTAAACATCCGAACAGATCTCCTTACCAGACGGGCGACAGCTGCCAACCAAAAACAACACACCAATGATGGGCAAAATGTGCAAATACTTCATGTGTTTATAATTTTTTAGGTGTTTGATATTCTATGCTTTGTAAGTTTACCCAAGATAAGGAATTGATGTTAGAGGTTTGATGTTGGATGTTAGATGTTAGATGTTAGATGTTAGATTTTGCATAATCATCCCACTGTTTGTCAAAACCCTGTTATGGGTGTTGCATCATACATAATTATTTAACGAAGAAAGGCACATTGGCTGTCCCTGCATTATTATATTGATCCGTAACGTAAACCAAAATTCGGTATTCACCGGGTTGTTCAGGAGCATTGAAAACGATTCCTGAAAGGTCTGCAGAACCAATCAGCCCTTGAATGCTGGGCGGGCGTGGTTCATAATCCCCTCCGTCGCTCAACTCCTGAGGTTCAGGCATGATCTCAGCCCTGACGCTCAAGTTTTCTTTATCGTGGTGTTCAATATTAATGAATGCTGTGTAATTACCATTTTGGGAAAGCTTTACACTATCAAAGCGCCCCCCTTTACCAGAAATTTCAATATCCAGAACCCGGGGCGCTTTCTGCTCAGGCCATTTCCCTGTCCAGAGATATTCCATCATATTTGCAGGTTCCATTCTTTCCCCCGCCTCTGTGAAGAAACCATACCATGAGGGTGTGCGCTCCTGTTTTTGCCCCCAGAGAAACACATAGGAACCCATACAGTTGACTTCATCAGCAAGGATGACGTCATTGTAACGGGTTTTAATGGTTTTTGCTTTTTCAGTGGATGTTTGTTCTATGGGGCGTCCCCATTCAGTCTGCGGCATCTCCCAGTGTCCAACCGGTCCCCATTCGGTAACCAGGTATGGACCATCGTAGCCGGCATTGTCGAGGACCTGTTGCAGGTTGATAAGTTCGCCATACATCTGTATGGAAAGAAAATCAAGATCAGGACAGTTTGCTGCAATATATTCAACCTCCCTGGGACCAATTCCGGCCAGCATGGTGGTGGTTACATGGTTTCCGTCAACCTCTTTGATCATGCGGGCAATGTCGTTCACGGCATCCCATACCCGCAGGTTTGAGTAGCGAAGGTTGAGTTCGTTACCGATGCCCCAGCCGAGCAATGCCGGATGGTCTTTCAGTTCCATCACCTCTTTTCTGAAGCGTTCCAGTTGTGCGGCAACAGCCTCTTCATCATCGTAATCAAATCCATGCCTCTCGCGTGCCATATCCAGGCCCATCATTACCATAAGACCGTGCTCGTAGGCCTCGTCAAGAATCTCCAGGGCTGGCCGTTGCCCATTGTCTGTACGCCACGTACGAAAGGAATTCCCTCCATGGTCTGCGATCTGGTAACAAGGTCCGAACTCGCAGCCTGCACCTTTCACAAAAAACTTTTCCCCGTTCACAAAAAGACGGTAATTTCCATCAACCTGGCGCATTTCTACCTTCGAAGGCCCCTTGGAAAGATACTTGCTGACGGGTTCCTGTGGCGAAGTGCAAGCAAAAAATAGAATCATAACAAGAATGGGTAATTTGAGTTTAAGGGTTTTCATCTTATTGTTGTTTATTGTTCGTTGTTTTTGGGTTTGTTGTCGTGTTTCCGAATGGGAGGATGGAATCTCCTGTCGGAGGATTCCATCTCCGGGGATGATACCTGGGAGTTTCCATCCTGCGATAGCAGATGGAAACCTCCTGATTGGCATTCTACCATCTAACTTCCAGCCTCCAGTTTACTTCACCAGCTGTTCTTCTAACTCCTCCAGCGATTTGCCTTTGGTTTCCGGGACAAATCGCCAGACGAATAAAAGGGTCAGCAATCCAAATACGGCATAGATCAGGTAAGTTGCTGCCGAACCCAGGTATTCCAGTTGTACCGGGAAAACGGTCGCCACTGAAAAACTGACAATGGAGTTCCAAAAGCCCATGATTGAAATGGCCAGACCACGCAATTTATTGGGAAATATCTCCGACAGCAATGCCCACATCACCGGACCCAGAGAAATGGCAAATGATGCCACAAACAACAATAGACCGATCAGTACCCATATGGAATGTATACTGATTGAATGTTTCAGGATGATCTCCTTAAAGTTGTTGTAGGTATCCTGCCCCACTTTTTCCCTGACAAGGCTGAAAAAAGCCACTTCATTCTCAAACGCTTGCCCTTGTAGTTCTGATAATGTTTTGATTTTTTTCAAATGGTGTATTTCGGCATCCATTTCTTCAATCTCAGTGATCAGATTCTGCATGGATCGCTCGTCGATGGTATATTTTGCATTTACAAACGAGAAACTTACGATCAGCATTGAAATACAGATACCGGCTGCTCCGATATAGAGCAGTGGCTTACGTCCGAACTTATCAATCAGCAGCATTGCCACGACTGTCATCACAACATTGGTAACTCCAAGTATTGCTGCCTGAAGAAAAGCAGCATCTGTAC
>PWNO01000310.1 GCA_003557765.1 Bacteroidales bacterium | reverse complement strand
GTTCCCGTAAAACTGACATTGCTGGCGTTGCCGGCCAACACGCCAGCCAGTCCACCGGTTTGGCTTGTTCCTTCAATGTTTCCCTGCACGCTGACATGCTCCATCTCACCGACCATCCTTCCTGCAAGGGCAGCGGTTTTGGTGCCGCCCTTGATGTGCACATTTACAAAATGGATGTTGCTGATGGATGCGCTGGCCTGAGTCTGTCTAAAAAGGGCTGCTTCATACATGCCCGGACGGACTATGGTCAGGCCACTGACAGTGTGCCCGCCACCATCCAGCGAGCCGCTGAAAACCCCAAAAGGATCAAAGCCATTATCCCCATGAGCCTTTGGTCCGGCAATGTCCTCATACCCGGATGTTTGCTCATCCAGGTCATTGACAAGAATGTAATGTGCCTCCAGGTCACCGCGGATATGATCAAATTCATGCCAGTCAGAAATTTCAAACGGATTGTTTTCGGTGCCATCTCCCCCGGCAAAAGACCGTTGTCTTTCATTTTGGACGGCCGGCGATTTGCCCTTGGGTGTGTCTGCCGATGCAAATGCAGGGAGCATAAGCATTGCTGAAAGCAATGCAAGGGCACACCCCAAAATGGGTGTCTGTGAAAAATGGTATTTCAGGGCTTTTAAAACAGGCCTGTGAATTTGTGCTTTCATGATGATCCCCCTCCGGCGGGTGTGCAGGATAAGTGCCTTAAAAGCAATTTGGTAAATATACGAAAAACAAACCTGTTTGTCAAAAACAAGTCTGGATTTCAATTAAATGCTGCTTTCATGGTGAAGAACAATCAAACAGCTGAGCTTTAAGACTATCTCGTTGCATTTATATATGTTACAGATATATGGATGTGTTTAACCTATATAGTTATCTGTTGTTTATCTTGCAAGGATCAGTTTCTGATGAGATCTGCCTTTCAGGGTATAGAGGATGGCAATGTAGGTGCCGTTGCGCAGGTTGCTTGCAGGTGTCCAGCTGACTTCGTGGGCACCAGCCTCCAGCTGTTCACGTTTAAGATCCTGGATCAGCCTGCCCTGCATGTCATATACCTGGAGTCGCACGTGTTGCCTTTCCGGAAGGCTAAAACGTATCCGGGCATGATCACGGACGGGGTTGGGATATACGGGCAACAGCATGGGTTCAGGTGCCATGTAGGTGTTGCATTCGCCCATTCCGGGACAAATCATTAGGCTGAAACGGGGACTGCCACTGATGGAAGCGCTTTTGACGTTAAAGCCATCCTGGCTGTTTCCAAGTGCTTGTGCCGGGTCATCAAACGGGTTGTTTTTTTCTTGGGATACAATTGTGCCGCCGATGATGTTTCCCGGTAAGGAAAAGTGCTGGTCAACAGATACGTATGCTGCGGCATGCTTCGCCTGGTTCCAGTAAAAACGCCTGGTGGCTTGTCCATTCGACATGTCAATCACTTCTTGGTTGGCGTGATCCATTAAGGATACGGTCCAATTAGCAGGGAGGTTTTCCGGGAGCTGCCATTCCAGGTCAACGGCCCCGGATAAGGGTTGGCCGTTTTTCTGTCCTTCGGCATATAAGGGGATGATGATCTTGTCGTCGAGCGTTGTGGGGAGGTTATTGATCACCATGGGAAGATGATGCTCCCTGGTGCCGGTATAGAGCTTAAGCCAGCTGTCGCTCATGGGTTCCAGCTGGTAAGCGTCGTATGGATCTTCACCTATGTTTCCCCTTTCGTTAAAAGTGATCAGGGCTACCGACTCCATGTCGTCGGCTCTCAGGGTCAGCTGAATGGCGTCGGAAGAAACCATTTCTTCTGCCTTGGTTGAAAAACCTGTGCCGGTGAACATGCCACCCGTTGTTTTTGCCGCATCAGTCATCTGTAACGTGGCGTTTTCGTCTGTTGCACGGATCCAGAACGCCTGGAAAGGTGCGATCAGCGGGTTGGCAAGGGTGCCGTTTTCGCCGTTCCAAACCAGAAAGTCACCGTTGCCGTTATTCGCGGTGGGATCCCAGATGTAGATGGTGTTATCTATGTGTGTGCGATTCCACCCGGCCGGGTTATCCCAGTCCAGGCTTGCCGTGGAGGGGTTGCCCACCAGGTTCCATCCGGTGTTCAGCTCCTGGACGTCGGTGTCGGGGCGGTCGGCTTGTTCGCGCTCCGTGTGGGTGATGTTAAAAGGGAAGGGGCTGCCTCCGGAGGCAAATCCCAGGCCCGTGGCGTCTATGGTTACCGGCAGTTCGTCGTGGTAATGGCCGCCGCCTGTTTTTCCTGCACCGTTGAAGACAAAATGGAAATGGCCACGCCCGCCTTGTATGCCTTCGTTTGCGGCCTGTGGTGTGCGCCAGGCCATGTTGGTGGTGCCGATCTGGGTTTCGTCGAACCAGAGGGTGTTGGGTTGCAATGTGGGATAGTCAGACCCGCTGAAACCCTGGCTGACGAGGCCGTCAAGCAGATCTCCGTAAGAGGTTTGTACGGGGCTGGTGAGCATCCGCCATCCTTTGTCGCCCTCAATGGTGAGTTGCATCCGGATGTTGCCGTTGGTCTGGTCCACGTCATAGGTCACAAGACTCGCGCCGGGCGACATCGTGAAGGTTCCGTTGTCGAGCTGCAGCTGGCCGTTCACGGTGAGGCTGCCAAAGCGGCTTACGCCGACCGGGTTGTCGATCCGCAGGTTGTTTACGGTATTTGGCAGCCCGTCACCAGTCTGCTGGGCAGTTATGCCGTCATACACGTAGTTGGCCTCCGTGCTGAAACTGCGGTTGGCCGTCCGGATGCTTCCTCCGTTGGCCGTGGCCCTGATGCCGTCTGCCGACCCGATGCGCAGGGTCCCACCCGGATTGAGAATAAAGCTGCCGCCGCCACTGATTATGAAGCCGTTGGTGTTCAGGGTGCCGGTGTCGTTGACGGTAATGCTTGCCGCCTCCTGCTGGATGTCTTCTGTGAGGCTCACGATGTGACTGGCGCCGATGATTGCAACGTCAGAAGGACCGGGGCCCATTGGCGCTGCGGGACCGCTGTGTGATTGCAGCGACCAGGTTTGTGCATCGCCCCAGACCCCGTGCTGCCTGCTGTAAAAGATGTTTTCGTCATCAATAAAACCGACTCCGATGAGAAATGGATACCCGTCATTGATCATTGGGTCTATCGACCAGATGTTGTCAAAGTCCCAGCCAGCGTTTGTGAAGGTCTCCTTGGTGGTCATGGCGACGGTATTTTGGCCTGTGCCTTCGGCGCTGCTGTTTTGTTGCGAGGTTTCTACATCCCAGAAAGAGTTGCTGGAAGAGCTTTGCTGGCTTCTGCCAACCAAACCCCCAGCCTGGCCTGCTTCCGGATTCACTTCCCCCGTCGAGAAGCTGTTGATTATCTGTGCACTGCTGTTCATTTCTCCGACCAGTCCGCCGACGCGGTTATTGCCATAAACATCGCCCCTGGCAAAGGTGTTGTCGAGGGTGCCGCTTTGCAAACGACCCACGAGTCCGCCGAACTGGTTGCGGTTACCTCCACCGGGTGCGGGCTCCACATGTGAGAGTGAAAAGCTGTAGCGGATCGTGACATTGCCCCACCCTGCAAAACCGGCCAGGCCACCCACGTTGGTGATCCCCGTTACGACACCGGTGCTGTAAGAGGATTCAATCGTGCCGCCATTGATAAAACCGATGAGGCCACCCACGTTCTCGTCTCCGGTGACATCAGCAGTGGAGTGATTTTGCTTGAATACGGATTGTGCAGATTCGTTGCGGCCAACCAGTCCACCTACTTCGTTGTTACCATTAACCGTTCCTGCCGAACTGTTGTTTTCCAGGTTTCCCTGGTTGTTGTATCCCACGAGACCGCCGACCCTGACGCCTGTGCCGGTGACATCGGCATCGACGTGTGCATTGGTGATGCTGCTGCCGGAGTTTGCCTGTCCGGCGATGCCGCCCACACGTGAGGCACCGGATACGGTGCCTTCAAAATTGATATCTGCTGCGGTGGCGTTGCTGTTGAGCAGTCCGACCACGCCGCCGATGTAATCACCGCTGCCACTGACATCTGCGGAAACATTCACTTCGGAAATGCTGCCTCCGCCGTCGATCTGACCTGCGACGGCGCCTACGGTACCATTTCCGTTAATTGTACCATCAACGGTAACATTGTTTATGCTGCCGGCCAGCGTGCCCACGAGCACTGCCGCCCTGTTCCCGCCCTGGATGCTGGCGTTATCGAAATGGACGTTTTGCAGTACCGCATCACTGCCCGTTTGTGAAAACAAAGCTGATTGATAGGTGCCTGGCCTGTTGATAGTCAAGTCACTGATGGTATAGCCCTGGCCATCAAAAGAACCGTTAAACCACCCGACAGGATCAAATCCTTGCCCTCCATTCCACCCGGCAGTGGCTGAAGCGTCAATGTCTTGAACAAGAATAAAGTGCGAGGTGTTGGGCGCGCCTTTCATCGCCTGTAACTGGTCCACATCTGCAATTTGGTAAGGGTCTGCGGCCGTACCGCTCCCCCCGGCAAACTGACCGTATGCAGGCAGGCTGAACAACAGGATGCCCACAAAAAGCAAAGATAGCAGGCTTCTTTTGAGAAAATCAGGGGATGTATGTATGTGGTTTGTATTCACTGGATATGGCATTATAAATCATCATATACTTAAGCAAATACCTTACCACCAATTACAAGTTGCTGATTATCTTAAAATAGGCGAGATACTTAAATGTTAGTGAACCGACATGCAGTCTTCGTTTTTGAAGAAACGGCCATATTCTTCATTCTTCATTTTTCACTTTTCATGTGTTTATAATTTGATTAAATCGGTCACATGGAGCTCGCCATGCAATAATCATCGGTGTGTGTGTCAACCTTGGTTGGCAT
>PWNO01000304.1 GCA_003557765.1 Bacteroidales bacterium | reverse complement strand
TGCCATCATCGGCTCTCCAAGATATCCGCACTTCATCGTGCAGGATAAATGCATTGGATGCGGTACCTGCTTTGACGTGTGCAAATTCAATGCGGTACTTATAAAGTAAGTGAAAACAAGGTATGTATTGTAACATAGAAGTAAACAATAAAACGATTATGGCCAAGGAGGGAGAAAGCCTTCTGGATGCTTTGCGCGAGCATGGTTTTAAAATCCCTACCTTGTGCCACATGAACCGTTTTTCGCCTACAGGGGCATGCCGTCTCTGTGTGGTTGAAGTCGAAGGGAAGAAAGACCTGATTACATCCTGCTCCTATCCGGTTGCAGACGGCCTGAAGGTGAAGACAAACTCGCAGCGGGTGATTAAGGCCAGGAAGTCGCTGGTAGAACTCCTGCTTTCCAATCACCCCGACGATTGTCTATACTGTCAGCGCAATGGCCATTGCGAACTGCAGTGGCTGGCAGGGGAGATGAACGTGAAGGAAAGAAAGTATTTTGCAGGTAAACTGACTGACCATCCTGATTTTTCGAGCACCTCCGTGGCCAGGGATCCTGCCAAATGTGTGCTTTGCAGCAGATGCGTCCGTATCTGTGAAGAAGTACAACGGGTAACGGCCATCGACTTTATCTCCAGGGGCAACGAGACAAAAGTGAATAGTGCTTTTCGCAAAGGTTTGAATGTATCATCCTGTATTCAATGTGGGCAATGCATCCAGGTTTGCCCTACAGCCGCACTTCTCGACATCTCCCACCTGGAAAAAGTGCATGCTGCATTGGGCAACCCAAAAAAGAAGGTGATGTTTGTGGTCAGTCCTTCGGTCATCGCCAGCGTGACAGAACTTATGGGTTTCAAGGCTAAAGATAAGGTATTGGAATGGCTCACTGCAGCGCTCAAAAGACTTGGTGCAAGCAAGGTCTTCGACATGGGAACAGCTGCAGATATCCATGTGATGGAAGAGGCCAGGCAGCTTGCGGAGTTGCTCAAAAGCAAAGGCAAGAATCAGAAGCCAATGATGTCTTCCTGCTGCCCATCCTGGGTGCGCTATGTGTCTGTATTCCGGCCAGAAGCCCAAACGCACCTTGCAGCGGTAAAATCCCCAGGCCATATCGCCGGGAGTTTGCTCAAAACAGACTATGCCCGCGAGCAGGGTATCGCCGGTGAAGATATCTATGCCGTTAGCATTACGCCCTGCGTAGCTAAAAAATATGAGGCAAGCTGGGAAATAAACACACACCAGGGTGTCTCAGAAATAGATGCCGTGCTTACCGTTCGTGAACTTTTCCGGCTGCTCAGGAGCTTTGGACTGAACCTGGCACAAATGGAAGAAGAAACACCGGACGAGCCCTATCAACAGTCGTCTGCTGCAGCCTATAAATTGGGTTATTCAGGCGGAAAAGCGGAAGCCGTGGCACGGGAATTGTTCCGCATCATGGGAGGCAACAGCAAGGAAAAATTCCGGTTTCTGCAGCCCAAAAGCATTGCCGGCAAACGGGAAACTCAAGTAACTATTGGTAATAAACAAGTGGGCTTTGCCTGGGTAAGCAGCATTGCCGAAGCAGAAGATTATTTGAATGAGGCAAAGGAAGGGGGCCGTGACGATATCCATTACATCGAGGTGATGGCTTGCTTGGGCGGATGTGCAGGTGGTGGTGGCCAACCTATCAGCCGAGGATTTGAAAAGCCTAAGGCAAGAAGAAAGCTGTGCGGAGACATGGAGAAAACAGCCCAATGGCAATCCGCCAGTGAAAATACCGTGGCAGCTGACTTGTTCGCACGCATGTCCTTCACGAATAATAAGTTGTGGGATGAAGCGCACAAGTAAACATTAAGCACAAATGCATGATGTCTGAGAAAGAAAACAAGGAAATCATTTATACAATTAAGGATCGCTGCAAGGTATGTTATACCTGCGTCAGGGAATGTCCGGCAAAAGCTATTAAGATCATTAATGGCCAGGCCGAGATCATTCCTTCCAGGTGCATTGCCTGCGGCAATTGCATACGGGTTTGCAGCCGCGATGCCAAAATGTTTGCCTTTTCCATCGATAAAGTGAAATCGTTGCTGAACAGCCATCATAAGGTGGCTGCTATCGTGGCACCTTCCATCTCCGGCGAGTTTACCGATATTAAGGATTATCGGCACTTTGTGGGCATGATCAAAGCCCTCGGGTTCGACTACGTGAACGAGGTGGCATTCGGAGCAGAACTCATTGCCAACAAATATAAGGAGCTGCTGGAATCCAAACCGGGCAGGCCGCTCATATCTACAAGTTGCCCATCCATTGTGAGCTATGTGGAAAAGCATCATCCGCAAATCATTGACTCGCTGGTGCCCGTAGTTTCTCCCATGGTGGCTACAGCCAAGGTGCTGAAGGAAAAGCACGGGGATGACTTGCGGATCGTTTTTATTGGCCCCTGCATCGCCAAAAAAGTAGAGGCCGAGGAAGATCAATTTAAAGGGCTGATTGATGAGGTCATTTCCTTTCTGGAGCTGAGGCGTATGTTTGCTGAAAAAAAGATCACAGAGGAAAATGCCGAACCCCACGAATTTGACATGCCAGTTGCAGGCAAGGGAGCTATCTTTCCGATCAGCGGAGGCATGTTGCAAACCGTAGATCTTGAAGAAGACTTTGTGAAAGGAGATATCATTGTGGCTGAAGGCCGCCATGATATCATCGAGGTACTGCGTGAGTTTGAAGAAGGGTATCTTGAAGCCAAGATGTTTGACCTGCTTTTATGTAACGGATGTATCAACGGCCCGGGTATGAGCCATAATCAGCAGTTTTTCTATAAGAGGAAAAACATCTCCAATTTTGCCAAGCGCAGAAATGACCTGATTGACCAGGAGCAATGGCAAAATGACCTGGAAACCTACCTCAAGCTGGAGATGAGCAGGACCTTCCAAGCAGATGATCAGCGCTTTCCCAACCCGCCTAGCGAGGAAAAAATCCGTGAAGTATTGCGGAAATTTGGCAAAAAAGAGCCTGAAGATGAACTAAATTGCGGTGCCTGTGGTTACGATACCTGTCACGAACATGCGGTGGCTATCCTGCAATGCCTCGCAGAGTCTGAGATGTGCCTGCCTTATACCATTGACAAACTGCATGAATACATTACGGAGCTGGATAAATCCAACCAGAAGCTGGCCAGCACACAGGATGCCCTCAAGCAAAGTGAAAAGCTGGCTTCGATGGGTCAGTTGGCAGCTGGTATCGCACATGAAGTAAATAATCCGCTTGGTGTGGTTATTATGTACAGCCATATCCTGCTGGATGAAATGGATCCCACCTCGCCATTATACCGGGATTTGAAGATGATCGTAGAACAGGCAGACCGATGCAAAAAAATAGTAGGTGGATTACTCAACTTTGCAAGAAAGAGCAAGGTAAAGATCGATAAAGTTGATGTAAAAAAGCTTATCAATGGAGGCCTTAAGACATTTGTGCTGCCAAAGAATGTCGAACTCGACATCAGGGTAAATACCAGTGATCCAAACCTGGAATGTGATTACGATCAGATGGTACAGGTGTTTTCCAACATCCTGAAGAATGCTGTGGATGCGATGCCCGAGGGCGGCGAACTCAGCATCGTGGTGGGAGAGCAACTTAACAGCGATGGACTGGAAATCAAGATTTCTGATACCGGCACGGGGATCTCTAAAGAGAACCAGGAAAGGATGTTCGAACCCTTTTTTACCACTAAGGAATCCGGCCACGGCACAGGCTTGGGACTTCCCATCATTTATGGCATCATCAAAATGCATCGGGGAAGCATTAAGGTAGAATCCAATGATGATCCGCAAAAAGGGGACACGGGCAGTACTTTTTACCTGAGCTTACCACGTAAATCTGCTGAAAAACAGAAAGTGCAAAGCGATAAGCTGGCAAACGAAGACGAGGCCATTGGCTAATATCCATAAAACATCAATAAGATGCTAAAACAAGAGAAAAAAACCATATTGATTGTCGATGATGATGTCGATTATCTGTTTCAGATTCGGGAAGCTGTGAAAGACATGGGTTTTGATGTGATCACTGCAGGAACACAAAAGGAGGCAGAGGACATCATTGAACGCACCAGACCAGATTTGGCAATCCTGGACCTGATGATGGAAAACCAGGATACCGGTTTTATCCTGAGCCACAAGATCAAGAGCAAGTATCCGGATGTGCCGGTCATCATTGTGTCAGCCGTTACTGCAGAAACGGGAATGCTTTTCGATGTAACCACTGAGGAGGAACGGGACTGGATCAAGGCCGATCTATTTCTGGACAAAGGCATCCGTAATGATCAGCTGCACAAGGAGATCAAGCAGCTGTTAAAGATATAATCCAATGGAAAAACTCAAGCTTTTGGTTGTTGATGACGAGCCCGGTATTCGGGGTGGTGTGGTCCGGATCCTTGAAAACCATACGGTCAGCTTCCCCTTCATGGATGAAGATTATGGCTTTGATGTGGATGTGGCAGAAACCGGAGAAGAAGCCCTGGAGTTCATCAAAAGCAAGCCTCTGGACATCATCCTGCTTGATAATAAGCTTCCCGGGATACAAGGTGTTGAAGTGCTCGAGTATATTAATCAGCAAAACATCGATGTGGTGGTGGTGATGATCACTTCTTACGCTTCTTTGGAGCTGGCGGTGAAAGCTACCCGTAAAGGCGCATATGATTTTGTGCCCAAGCCATTTACGCCCAAAGAGCTTAGGGCATCCGTTGAAACCATTACAAAACAATTGTTTTTGCGTAAGATGACGCAAAAGCTAAACATCGAAGGTCGCCAGGTCCGCTTTCAGTTCCTATCTGTGCTGTCACACGAACTAAAATCACCATTGAATGCCGTCGAAGGCTATTTGCGGATGATGCAGGAAAAAAAATACGGAGAACAGATCACGGAATACATGGAGATCGTTGATCGCTCATTGCATCGTGTGCAGGGTATGCGCAACCTGATCATGGACATGCTTGACTTTACCCGGATTGAAAGTGGTAAAAAACAACGAAAAATTGAAACCCAAAACCTTTGTGAGATCTGCCAGCATTGCATCGAGTCCTTTCAACCCCTGGCGATACAAAAAGACGTGGACGTGTACTTGAATTGCAGTGAAATAATTAGTTTGGAGGCCGATCGGCAAGAGTTGGAGATCGTATGTAACAATTTAATATCCAATGCCATAAAATATAATGTCAATGGTGGTAGGGTAGATGTTAACCTTAAAAGGGAAGAGGACAAAATCATACTGAGTGTGGAGGATACGGGCATTGGGATGAAGGAAGAAGATATTCATGGCCTCTTCGAAGACTTTGTCAGGATCAAAAGCGAACAGACAAAAGGCATCAGCGGAAGTGGTCTGGGCCTTTCCATTGTGAAAAAGATCCTGGACCTTAATGATGCCAGCATTTCTGTGGACAGCAAACCTGCAGAAGGAAGCTGTTTTACGGTGGTTTTTAATCAATAAATCCATACCATACCACTGGCCTGATAGATATTTCAGGCCCTCAATGAAACCAATGATACAAGCATAGAACGGGCTTATGAGAAAAGAAAAACCGCAAGAGCTGCCGGGTAAGACGGTTGAAAGACTAAGTCAGTACCGTAGAATACTGTACAACAGCATTCGTGAAGGGAAAGCCAACATCTATTCACATGAACTGGCCAAGATGATGAATCTGACATCAGTTCAGGTACGTAGAGACCTGATGCTGATTGGCTATTCCGGTAGCCAAAGCAAGGGATACGTCGTGAAGGACCTCGTGGCGTTGATCGGAAGAATCATTGACAGTGACGAGGGCCAAAAAATCATCATTGTCGGCATGGGTAACCTTGGCAGGGCCATCACCAGCTATTTTGCAGGGAAGAGAGACAAGCTGGCCATAGTCGCAGCATTTGATAATGACTTGCAGAAAACAGACCGTGTGGTGGCAGGCATACGCTGTTACCACATTAACCAGATCAAAGAGATCGTGGGTAAGGAAAAGGTCAGCATTGCCGTGCTTACCGTCTCACCAGAGGCAACCCATGATGTGGCAAAAAAACTGCTTGAAGCCGGCATTAAGGGTATACTCAACTATACCTCTGTGCCGCTGACCGTGCCGGACGGGGTACATCTGGAAGAATATGATATTGTCACATCACTTGAAAAACTGGCTTATCTCGTAAAATGAAGGTATTTCACCATACCGCAGAAGCGGCAGGAAAAATTAAGAATGCAGTTGTCACCACAGGATCTTTTGATGGAGTCCATGTGGGACACAAGCTGATCATCGACAGGCTCAATGAGATTGCATCCGATATAGGTGGCGAATCGGTGCTGATCACCTTTTACCCTCATCCAAGGAAGGTGTTGTACCCTGACCAGAAGAGCCTGCAAATGATCAATTCGCAAGAAGAGAAAATTGAACTGCTGCAAAAAGCAGGCTTACAAAACCTGATTATCATCCCTTTCTCGCTCGAATTTTCCAGGACCACCTCGCATGACTTCGTGGTCAGCATGCTTATTGGGCATCTTGAAGCACGCGTAATTGTGGTGGGTCACAACCATCACTTTGGTTATGCGCGGAAAGGGGATTATTCCTATTTGCACCGATTGAGCAGGGACATGCACTTTGGCGTGGAAGAGATTCCACTCCAAATGATTGAAAACGAAACTGTGAGCTCAACGAAAATCCGTAAAGCTTTGCAGGAGGGGCATATCCAAAGAGCAAATGCGTACCTGGACCACCAATACATAATTAAAGGTGCGCTGTATAAAGGATCGGTGTATCCGGATATCAGCCCTTATGAAGTGGCCGGCGTGAAAATTACTGCCGATGAGAAGCTCATCCCTCCACCCGGTGTATATGCGACCAACTTGTTGCTGAAGGATGCATGGCATAAAACCATGACCTATATCCTGTATGACCAGGATAAACAGCCCAGGGTGGAAAGCTTTTTCATTTATGACCATGCGGATGTTGTTGATCAATGCGGGACCCTCTATTTTTATAAGCGTGTGATGGAAGGTGATCCCGGTGGCAATGGATCCATGGATCATCGTATGATGCATGAGGCCAGGGAACTGGTTGAAGAATTAATTTATTAACACATAAAACCTGGCTACATGGCTAACCCTTCAAGCATGTCGGTGACCTTTCTCGGTACAGGTACGTCTACGGGTGTGCCGGTGGTTGCTTGCGATTGCCAGGTATGTACCAGCAATGACCCACGCGATCACCGGCTGAGAACATCCGTGATGATCGAAATTGGTGTGCACAAGTATGTCATAGATTGTGGCCCGGATTTCCGTTACCAGATGATCCGTGAAAAGGTGGAGGATATTTCGGCGATCTTGTTCACGCATGGCCACCGCGACCATATTGCTGGACTGGATGACGTGCGGGCATTCAATTATGTGCTGAATAAAACCGTTGATATTTACGCCACCGAAAAAGTGATCGATTCCATCAACAAGGAGTTTCCATATATCCTCAAGGAAAAAAGATTTTTTGGCGCTCCACAGCTGCATTTTCATATCATCGACAATAAACCCTTTCAGATCAACGGAAACAGCTTTACCCCGGTTGAGGTCCTCCATCATAAAATGCCCGTATTTGGCTTCAGAACAGGCGATTTTACCTACATCACAGATGCCAGCCATATTGACCGGGAAGAAGTAGAAAAAATTAAAGGAAGCAAAGTGCTGGTGATTAATGCACTCCGCAAATCCAAGCACATCTCCCACTTTTCCCTCGAAGAGGCGCTGGAGGTCATCGAAGAAGTGCAACCCCAACAAGCCTGGATTACCCACCTGAGTCATTTCATCGGCCTCCATGAGGAGATCAATCGGTCCCTACCCGAAAATGTGGCGCTGGCGTATGATGGATTACAAATTCAAATATAACCGGAAAAGTTTTAGTGTTTGAAGTTTGAGGCTAAGCGAAAGCTAAGTGCCGAGAGCAAATCGATTCGGTATTTAAGATTAAGGATGGGGGAGAGGGCGGCCGTAACAGTAGCACATACTTACCAAAATCGCACAAGTCATCGCAAACCAGGACTTTTAGACATTTCGACCTTTCGACCTTTTGTTTTTTTGTCATTTCAGGTAATTCGGCTATTTAATTATCCCAATGCGTTTTTTATGGAGTAATATGCATATTGTGCCGGATAATTCCGTATTTTTGCAATAACTATAGAAAATTCTTAAATTATGATATATCATCCGCAAACATACAGTATTCCTGACAAAAGAATGAAGCCTTTTATTGATCCGGCTGAGATCTGGGGCTATATTCGGGATACCAGGGAGGATAAACAACGTGTGCGGGACGTGATTCAGGCCTCTCTCGATAAAAAACGCCTTTCACTTGAAGAAACAGCTGTCCTGATCAATGCCAGAGACCCTGAGCTCATAGAGGAAATTAAAGATGGCGCTCGTATTCTCAAGGATAAGGTCTATGGTGAGCGGATCGTGTTGTTTGCTCCATTGTATGTGGGTGACCTTTGTACCAATAATTGCCAGTATTGTGGTTTCAGGGCATCCAACAAGGATGTAAAACGCATTACCCTGAACGAGCAGGAATTGATTGGGGAAACTAAAGCTTTGATTGAACAGGGACACAAACGGCTCATTTTGGTCTATGGTGAGCATCCCAAGTATTCTGCTGAATTTATTGCTGAGACTGTAGGCATTGTATACAACGTAAAACACGGCAACGGGGAGATCCGCCGGGTAAATATCAATGCGGCTCCTTTTGATATCCCTGGTTTTCGAACCATAAAGGATGCCGGTATAGGCACCTTTCAGATCTTTCAGGAAACCTATCACGAGCCAACCTATAAACATGTACACCTGGGGGGCATCAAGCGTAACTATGAATGGCGCTTGACGGCACTTGACAGGGCGCAGGAAGCCGGTATAGATGATGTGGGCATAGGTGCCCTTTTCGGCCTTTACGACTGGCGTTTTGAGGTTATGGGGCTCGTGCGGCACGTGAACCACTTTGAAGCAGTATACAACGTGGGACCTCATACCATTTCCTTCCCCAGGATCCAAAACGCCATGTCTCTGGACATTGACAAAGAAAACCTTGTGAAAGATGACGAGTTTATCCGACTGGTCAGCATTCTCAGGCTTGCGGTACCTTATACCGGTATGATTTTGACTGCACGGGAGCCTTCCCACACCCGTGACCAGATCCTGCGTTTTGGTGTGTCACAAATTGATGGTGGCACAAACCTGGAGCTCGGTGGTTATTCCAAGGGAAAGCAAGAAACCCAGGATTTAAGCAAAGGACAGTTCCAGATCAATGACAACAGGTCACTTAGTGAGATCATGGATGAACTGATCAATACGGGCTACATTCCCTCTTTCTGTACGGCCTGTTACAGGCTTGGACGCACCGGTGAGCATTTCATGGAGGTCTCCGTACCCGGCTTCATCAAACGGTATTGCACCCCCAACGCCTTACTGACCCTGGCTGAATACCTGGAGGATTACGCATCAGAGGATACCAAAAAAGCAGGGTATAAGTTGATAAGCAATAAGATAGAAGAGCTTGGACAAGAACAAAAAGTAGCCAGGCTGAAGGAAAAAGTGGAAAAAATCAAATCAGGACAAAGAGATCTGTATTTTTAAACTCATCCGATTATGCAAGAAACCATGATTATGGGTATTTTGGTGTTTGACCGCATCAAAGAAGCCGGCAAAACACAGGAAGTTTTAACCAGGCACGCGGATGTGATCCGTTCCAGGCTTGGTTTTCATGAGCTTGATGACAACACGTGCAGCCGCGTGGGCACCATTCTGCTAATACTACAGGGAAAACCTGAAAAATGGCAGGATCTGCTTGAAGAACTGGCCAAAATCGGTGGCGTGGAAATCAAAGAAATGAAGTTTGATTATTTGTTCAAATAAAACATAAGATCATGTCGGAAATCAGAATATTAGGTGTGATGGTTGAATCCAGGACACAAGCGGCTTTAAGGGTACAGGACATTCTTACGAAGTATGGATGTTCCATACGCACCCGGCTTGGGTTGCATACCCTTCAAATGGAAGATTGTGAAAACTGCGGACTGATCATCCTGGAACTAACCGGTAGCCAGGAAGAGTGCATGAGACTGGAAAATGAATTGTGGAAACTGGACAATGTAAAAGTACAGAAGATGGTGTTTTAACCTGTATTAATCAGGTAGATCATAGGGTTTCATTCAGCAAAATAAATTAAAATCACATGGCTAAACTGGTTCATTTTTCCGAGGCAGCCTCACTGGCACTGCACGCCATGGTATTGATTGCCAAATCGGAAAATCACATCAATGTCAACAGCCTCGCAGAGGAAATGGGGGCTTCCAGGAATCACCTGGCAAAAGTGCTGCAGCAATTGGTCAAACAAGGATACCTCAAATCCGTGCGCGGACCCAGTGGCGGATTTATACTGAGTAAGTCCTCAGAGGATATCAGCGTGCTGGAAATATATGAGGCCATCGAAGGCAGGATCGATGTCCCTGAATGCCCGTTGGACCGCAAAATATGTCCTTTTGACAAGTGCCTGATGAATGGCCTGGTCAATGACGTAACCATGCAGTTTAAAGAGTATTTTCAAGAACAAAGCCTGGAAGATTTTGTTGTACGTTCGTGATTTGTGCCATTATTATAAGGACTTACAACCAATTCTTGCTCAAAACAGCCATCCCGTTTTATGATCGCTGAAGCTGCTACAGACATCAACCACGTGCTCATTGCTTTTGGATTGACCCTTTTTGCTGGGTTGTCTACAGGCATTGGCGGCGCCATTGCCTTTTTTGCCAAACGCACCAATACCAAGTTTCTTTCCGTTGCGCTGGGTTTTTCTGCTGGCGTAATGATTTACCTCTCCTTCGTAGAAATATTTCCTGAGGCCAAAGCGATCCTGTCGGAGGAAAAGGGCGTTCATGCGGGATATCTCCTCGCCGTGCTGGCCTTTTTTACCGGCATGATCTTCATTGCCATCATTGACAAGCTGGTGCCTGAGTTTGAAAATCCACATGAGTTGAAAAGGGTAGAGGAGATGCACGATCCTGAGCGCAAGAAAAACAGCAAGCTCTACCGGATGGGGATGATGTCGGCCGTGGCTATTGCCCTCCATAATTTTCCAGAAGGACTGGCGACCTTTATGGCTACCCTGCAGGATTTCCGGCTAGGGCTGCCCATTGCCATTGCCATTGCGATCCATAACATCCCGGAAGGTATTGCCATTTCGGTGCCGATTCACCATGCGACCGGCAGTCGCAGAAAAGCTTTCCTGTATTCCTTTCTTGCCGGATTGGCAGAGCCAATTGGTGCGCTGGTGGGCTTTTTTATCCTGTTGCCTTTCCTCAACCAGGCCGTCTTTGGCTTTCTCTTTGCAGCTGTTGCCGGCATCATGGTCTTTATCTCCATCGACAACCTCTTGCCAGCGGCTCGCGAATACGGAGAACCCCACCTGAGCCTTTATGGACTCACCGGTGGCATGGCCGTGATGGCCATCAGCCTGGTGTTTTTTATTTGATCTGAATGGTATTGGGTATTCAAGCCCCTTCTTCCAAAATGGTGCGAACCTGATGATTTAACAGATCCATCATCTTTCGGGAAAAGCTATTGTAAAAATGTTTCTGCTGAAAACCCTTGACCCATCGGATGCCTTGTATGGCATTGGTAAGAAAAATCTCATCTGCCGCAAGCAGGTCATCGGGAGAAACCGGGCATGCCTTCACCGGGATGTCATTATCCTTGGCCAACTTCCAAATTACCTGTTGCATAATGCCTTCAACAGCGCCCTGATCAGGGGCAGGAGTGATCAGGTGCCCGCTTTTTAACAGAAAGATGTTTGAACTGCTAGCCTCCGCCACAAACCCCTTTTCATTCAATATAAGAATGTCACCCAGGTCCTTGTCGCGCTTGTAAATGCTGGCCAGAACGTACAACTGGGCGTTAATGCTTTTTAGCGAGGACAACATGTTGACTGGCTTGCGCATTTCAGGATAAATGTCGATCAGCAGCCCTTTATAGTTTAGTTCGAAAAAACCCTGATCAAGACTTTCAGACGCTATAAGGTAAGCTGCATTGTTGGTAATAGGTGCGTATCGACCCCCGTCTTCGCGGAACAAGCTGAAACGAACCCGCGCGTGACAGCCTTCGCCATGATTGGTTTTGGCCAATGCGATGACTGCCTGCTCAAAATAAGGCAATGACCAGTTTTTGTTGAGGTTCAGGTGGAGAGTCTCAGCAGCCCTTGATACACGTGCAAAATGCAGAGGTGCCCACAATATCCGGCCACCAGCGACACGAATGGTCTCAAAGATACCGTCACCATACCTGAAGGCCCTGTTGGCAGGTGAAAGCGCAAACGCATCTTGCTGGATGAGCTGACCATTGAGCGAATACATCTTTGTTGAGCTGTTTAAATCAGTTTTATTTTGGCATAGAGGGTAAGGACCATGGACCTGACTGAACCAAAACCAATTAATAGTTAATGTTCAGCTGTTCAAAAGTGTCATCCTGAATGATATCAATGGCCCGCAGGAAAGCTTCATTTTCCTGCATCATTACCTGCGTAAAAGCGGCAAAATCAAATAAATTTCTGGCAATAAGCGCTTTTAGCTGATGTTTCATGTAACTTTCTGCTTCTTCATCCAGGTCCTCATCATTTACCAGGTCCTGATCTGCTGTGTAGGCATAGAGTTCATCCAGCAAGGAGCGATCAGCCTCAAAGTGATCGATAAAAGTTTCTATATCGTTGTATGATTCTGAAAGCCTTTCACGGTGCCGGTTGGTATACTCGATTCCGAAGTTATTCAGGATGCCCCTGCGCATCATTTTGGCATAAAAGTCACTGACTTCTGCCGTATCCAGCGGAATGAAAAAGTCAGGCATGATGCCACCACCACCATAAACAACGCGTTCATTGATTTTAGTAAAATACTTTAATGAATCCGGGAAGGTGATATTTTCCGGACTTACGAGTTCCCCACGGGACAGTCTGTCGGATAAGTCCTGGTAATATTCTTCGCTGCCCTGGTCGTATGGTTTTTGTATGCTTCTGCCAGTGGGGGTATGGTACTGTGCGGTAGTTAACCGGATGGCAGAACCATCAGGAAGTTCGAATGGCCGCTGTACAAGACCTTTGCCAAAAGTTCGGCGGCCGACAACCAGGCCGCGGTCCCAATCCTGGATGGCACCCGATAAAATTTCACTGGCTGAGGCGCTGCCCTCATTGACAAGCACGACCACCTTGCCTTCATGGAAATTACCCCTGAAAGTACTTTTAAACTCCTGGCGGGGGGTGGCATGACCTTCCGTGTATACAATGAGATGGTCGCGATCAAGGAACTGGTCAGTAAGGTCGATGGCCACATCAAGGTACCCCCCGGAGTTGAAATTAAGGTCAAGGATCAGGTGCTTCATGCCCTGATCGCGCAGCTTCTGGCTCGCCTCGCGGTATTCACGCATGGTCGTCCTTGAAAAACGGTTAAGTTTGATGTATCCGATTTCAGGCGTAGCCATGAATGCTGCATCCAATGAGTTGATAGGGATCCGGTCACGGGTGATGGTAAAATCCAACAGCTCATCTGCACCCACCCGTTTGATAGCTACATCTACCCTGGATCCACGTTTGCCACGCAAATGGTCCTGCACAAACTGGTTGCTGATATCGCTGCCATAAGCTTTCGCTCCATCAATCTTTATGATCTTGTCACCAGGCAGGAGACCGACCTCCTCAGAGGGGCCGCCAGGTATTGCACTGATTACCACAATGGTGTCATTGATCAGGTTAAACTGAATGCCAATGCCTTCAAAGCTGCCTTCGAGCGGTTCTTCAGCACGTTGCCTGTCTTCTGCAGATAGATAAACGCTATGGGGATCCAATTCTTTCAACATACCCTTAATTGCATCTTCTACCAGCTTATCTGCGTCAAGTTCTTCTATATAGGCAAATTCAATAAATTGTATGGCACGTTGAAGTTTCTCAAACTGCTCTTGACTGATCTGTGCCCGGGTTGTAATTTGTATAAAAAAAACAAAGACAAGTGACAGGATCAGGTAACGGAAAAATCGATTAGTTGTGTTCATTATGCTTATTTTTTCTGCTTCTGTTCTAAAATGTACTGTTGCGAAATATTATCAGATTTCGTCATGTTCCTATGAAAAAAAGGAAACTATGCGTATTTTTGTTCATCATAGTAACAAAAACGGGGCCAAAACCCGGGAATTCAAAAAGAAAGACAGGACATTGGAAGAATCAGGCCACAAAGGTAAAAAAAAGCATGAACTAAGACGGGTGCTGGCAAGCCTCACCTTTCCGCTTGCGTTTGTATTGCTTTTGTGGCTGATAAAAAGCATCACAGTGCTGTTTGATTGGGAGATCTATCGTTATGGAATTTATCCTCAGAGCCTCAGTGGCCTGAAGGGAATTATTTTTTCCCCTTTCATCCATGGCAGCCTGGCCCACCTTGCCTCAAACTCGATTCCCCTGCTGGTCTTGGGCATTGCCCTGTTCTATTTTTACAGGGAAGTCGCACCACAGGTGGTGATTGCTTCCATATTGATAACGGGCATCTGGGTATGGATTATTGCACGCGAATCATATCACATCGGTGCCTCCGGGGTAATATACAGCCTGGCGGCTTTTTTGTTTGTTAGCGGTATTTTACGACGACACCCCCGCCTGATGGCGCTATCCTTACTGGTGGCATTCCTTTATGGCGGCCTGGTGTGGGGAATTTTTCCCGTCAAGGACCATATTTCCTGGGAATCTCACCTGATGGGGCTGATCGCCGGAGTCATACTGGCATTATTTTATAGAGGATACGGTCCCCAAAGGCCTGTCTATTCCTGGGAGCTGGAAGAGGCAGTGGATGACCCGGAAACAGAAGCCATAAAACACCCGGGCGAATACGAGGCCGAAACGGCCGGACAGGCAACCGGTCAGGATGCCCAAAAAATGAATGAAAACCGAAGCATGCAAAACCAGCAGGGTTGCGGCGGTTGCCAGCAGGAAGATACCAATGATACCAGGCAAGAAGGCAGCGTTAAAATTAAGTATGATTACAAGCCACTGCGATCCAGATCCCGTTGAACATCTTTCTGTTTGATACTCTCCCGTTTATCATACTTTTTCTTTCCCTTGGCCAACGCGATGTCCAGCTTGGCCCAGCCCTTTTCATTGATGTAAAGCATTACGGGTACCAGGGTATATCCCCGCTCATCGACGCGCGTTTTAAGCTTTTTTAACTCCCTGGCTGTCAAAAGCAGTTTTCTTTCCCTTTTGGGTTCATGATTGCTGAAAGAAGCATGGGAATAAGGTGAAATATGCATGTTGCGCACATACAAGTCGAGTCCGTCAAAGGCACAATAGGCATCGCTGAGATTCGCCTTGCCGGCACGAATGGACTTGATTTCTGTTCCCGTAAGCGCAATGCCTGCCGTGTATTCCTCAACCAGGAAATACTCAAAGGAAGCCTTCTTATTCTTGATTTCTATGTTTTTGTTCGCCATGCCAGAACAATTGTTGCGCGAAGTTAAGAAGAAAATCGCGCATGCATCATCATTTGTTGTCAGATTAAACAAATGATCGATGGAGCGTTGCACAGCAGTAGAATAAAAATTGCATTATTGTTGTGTTATTGAGAAAAAAATATACTTTTGCAAAAAATAACAAACCCACTACAACCATGTATTGGACATTAGAACTGGCGTCAAAACTTGAAGACGCTCCGTGGCCGGCCACCAAGGAAGAACTCATTGACTATGCCTTGCGGTCCGGCGCGCCCATGGAAGTTATTGAAAACCTTCAGGAAATTGAGGATGAGGGCGATGTGTACGAGAGCATAGAAGATATCTGGCCGGATTATCCAACAAAGGATGACTTCTTTTTCCATGAAGATGAATATTAGCAAGGTCAAAATAAGGAAACAAACAGATAACCGGCAAAATGCCGGTTTTTTTGTAAATGCGCAGGCTGGCATTAGTCTGTATAATTGATTAACTTTGCGGTTCTGAAAAAAATACGCATGTATGCTTAATCTCATCAAAAAACTATTTGGCACAAAGGCAGATAGGGATTACAAGGAAATCAAGGATCTTCTGGATAAAACCATCTCCACTTATGAGGAGATCAGGATGTTGGACAACGACGAGCTGCGGGCCAAAACCAACGAGTTCAAGGAAAGGATTGCCGGACATATTGCCGACGAACAGCGTCAGATAGACACGCTCAGGGAATACCTGGATACCCATCATGACATTGATGTGGAAGAAAAAGAACAGATCTACAAACAGATTGATGAGCTCGACGACAAGCAGAATGAAAAAGTGGAAGAACTCCTGGAACAGCTTATTCCTGAGGCTTTTTGCGTAGTTAAGGAAACCGCGCGCCGCTTTAAGGAGCATGCCGAGGTGGATGTACAGGCCAACGATTTTGACCGTGAGCTTGCGGCTTCGCGCCCCAGCATAGAAATAAGAGGTCAGCGGGCCTATTACAAGAACCAGTGGTCTGCCGGAGGCAATATGATTACCTGGGACATGGTGCATTATGATGTGCAGCTGATCGGCGGTATTCATCTCCACAAGGGAAAAATAGCCGAGATGGCCACAGGAGAAGGAAAAACATTGGTTGCCACACTCCCCGTCTACCTGAATGCACTTTCTGGCAAGGGTGTGCATATCGTAACCGTGAATGACTACCTTGCCAAGAGGGACTCGGAATGGATGGGCATGCTCTTTGAATTCCATGGCATGAAAGTGGATTGTATCGACAAGCACCAGCCGCACTCGGAGGAAAGACGAGCTGCTTACCATGCCGACATCACTTATGGTACCAATAATGAGTTTGGATTTGACTACCTGCGTGATAACATGTCAAGAAACCCGGAAGAACTGGTTCAGCGAAAGCTGAATTATGCCATTGTGGATGAGGTGGACTCTGTATTGATTGATGATGCCCGTACACCCCTCATTATTTCCGGCCCCACACCACAAGGCGAAAAGCATGAGTTTCATGAGCTCAAGCCCAAGGTCGAAAAGTTGTACAGCGCTCAACGCATGCTGGTGACCAACCTGCTGGCTGAAGCTCGCAAGCTGCTTGCACCCAAAGAGGGAGAGCCTGATGAGAAAAAAGGTGGAGAACTGCTCCTGCGATGTCATCGTGGTCTTCCCAAAAACAAGGCCCTGATCAAATTCCTTTCTGAGCCTGGCATGAAAACCATCCTGCAGAAGACTGAGAACTTTTACATGCAGGAACAGGGAAAACATATGCACAAAATCGATGATGAGCTTTTTTTTGTCATCGAAGAGAAAAACAACTCCATCGAGCTTACCGAAAAGGGCATCGACCTAATTACCAGCCAGACAGATGACCCCGGCTTTTTTATTCTCCCCGATATCGGTTCAGAGATGGCCGAACTGGAAAAGTCCTCGCTTCCGTCAGAAGAAAAGATGGAGAAGAAAAACGAGCTGCTTAATGATTTTCAGGTGAAGAGCGAGCGCGTGCATACCATCAACCAGCTGCTCAAGGCCTATACACTTTTTGAGAAAGATACGGAGTACGTGATCGTGGACAACAAGATCAAGATTGTGGATGAGCAGACGGGCCGTATCATGGAAGGCAGAAGGTATTCTGACGGACTGCACCAGGCTATTGAGGCCAAGGAGAATGTAAAGGTGGAGGCTGCCACCCAAACCTATGCCACAGTTACCCTACAGAACTATTTCCGGATGTACCGGAAGCTGGCCGGGATGACCGGTACCGCAGAAACTGAAGCAGGGGAATTCTGGAACATATACAAACTTGATGTGGTGGTCATTCCTACCCATCGCCCTGTCATCCGTGATGACCGGGAAGACTTGATATATAAAACCAAGCGTGAAAAATACAACGCCATCATAGACGAAGTCGTCAACCTGGTTCAGGCAGGGCGACCTGTACTGGTAGGTACTACATCGGTAGAAATCTCCGAGCTGCTGAGCCGTATGCTTAAGTTACAGTCTATCGGGCACAACATTCTAAACGCAAAACAGCATCAGCGCGAAGCCCAGGTCGTAAAAGAAGCTGGTCAACCCGGCCAGGTAACCATCGCAACCAACATGGCGGGTA
>PWNO01000174.1 GCA_003557765.1 Bacteroidales bacterium | reverse complement strand
GCCTGACGCCATACGGTCTCAGACTGGGGTTCAACACCACCTACGGCACAAAAAAGGGCAATCGCGCCATCCAGCACGCGCAGGCTGCGCTCCACCTCTACAGTAAAATCTACGTGGCCTGGCGTGTCGATGATGTTGATCTTATAATCTTTATCGTGATATTTCCAAAAAGTAGTGGTGGCAGCAGAGGTTATCGTAATACCACGCTCCTGCTCCTGAACCATCCAGTCCATAGTAGCAGACCCATCATGGGTTTCACCCATGCGATGGCTCTTACCGGTATAAAACAATATCCGCTCGGTAGTCGTCGTCTTACCAGCGTCGATATGTGCCATAATACCGATATTCCGCGTGTATGATAAATCTCTGGCCATAATGATTCAAACGGCAGCTTATCCTGATTAAAACTTATCCTTAATTAAAACCTGAAGTGCGAAAATGCTTTGTTTGCATCCGCCATGCGGTGCATGTCTTCCTTGCGCTTAAAGGCCGCTCCTTCTTCCTTGCTTGCTGCGATGATCTCACCTGCAAGCCGGGCAGCCATCCCTTTCTCATTGCGCTTGCGCGCAAAGCTTATTAGGTTCTTGATGCCCACGGAAACCTTTCTGTCGGGACGTATCTCTGAAGGAATCTGAAATGTAGCCCCACCAATGCGACGACTGCGAACCTCTACGGCAGGCGTTACGTTCGCCAGTGCCTTCTTGAATATCTCCAGTCCGTCTTCATTGGTTTTCTCCGAAACAATATCGATGGCATCATAAAAGATGTTGTATGCCAAATTCTTCTTACCCCGCAACATCAGGTTGTTTACAAAGCGTGTAACCAGGGTGTCGTTAAACCTGGGGTCAGGAAGAATAATTCGCTTTTTGGGTTTCGTCTTTCTCATGACTTATTGAAAATTTTGTTTTGCCGGATCAACCTATTTTTTGTCTTTTGGCCTTTTGGTTCCATACTTGGACCTGCGCTGATTACGGCCTTCAACACCGCTGGTGTCCAATGCGCCTCGCACAATGTGATAACGCACACCCGGCAAATCCTTCACCCTGCCGCCACGCATCAACACAATTGAGTGTTCCTGCAGGTTATGACCTTCTCCCGGAATGTAAGCGTTCACTTCCTTGCCATTGGTGAGCCTTACCCTGGCCACCTTGCGCATGGCTGAATTGGGCTTTTTCGGTGTGGTGGTATACACACGTACGCAAACCCCACGGCGCTGAGGACAAGCATCCAATGCCGGCGACTTGCTCTTGTAAGTCACCTTTTTCCGTCCCTTACGAACCAATTGTTGAATTGTTGGCATACTCAATTGTTGATTAAGATAAAAACTTCGTTTCTACTTTGTTAAATACACTATCTTCGTTTTTTGGGAGTGCAAAGGTAGAAGTTATTTTTTGAAAACCAATAACCAGGGGCAAATAATTTTCGAAAAAAACCCACAGTTTTGCACCACATTATTCCGCGTTTTCAGGTAAAACAGAAAAGCTATGCGTCCAAAATTGAAGGGCACAAAGGTACAATAATTTTTTGTAACTTCTTAGAAGAAGTTTTAATGTGCCAATGTGCCAATGTGCTAATGAAGGGTCTGTTTGGTAGTCTTCAGAAGGTAAAAGGATGTCGTTTGGGTTCATCTGCTGTTAATGTGCCAATGTGCTATTGTGCCAATGTGCTAATGGAAGGGTCTGTTTGGTAGTCTTCAGAAGGTAAAATGATGTCGTTTGGGTTCATCTGCTGTTAATGTGCCAATGTGCTATTGTGCCAATGTGCTAATGGAAGGGTCTGTTTGACAGTCTTCAGAAGGTAAAATGATGTCGTTTGGGTTCATCTGCTGTTAATGTGCCAATGTGCTAATTGAAGGGTCGTTTGACACTGTTCCGTTGTCTCGTCCTGAAATAGGTTTACACATTTTGTAAACAAAAATCAGGATTATGAGACACAAAGTAAAGAGATTACCGGAAGAGGTTCAATTCAAGTGAAATTTCATGGTTGTAGTTTTTGTGTATTGTATGAGGCTACGTCATTCCGAACGCAAAGCGGAGGAACCTCTTCAAATCACCCCCCTCGATCATGGCACGTGCAAATACCACCCATCAGCCACAAACAAAGGGAAATCTCATCTTACATCCAAAACCCTTCATTAGCACATTAGCACATTAGCACATTAGCACATTAGCACATTAAACAAGCTTACCGGTAACGATACGCAGCGCTCTCCATCTCCTCCACATTGCCGAAGGGTCGGGGTGGGTTCAGGTATTGTTCGAGAAATTGATAGATCTCAAAACGGATATCGCGTCCCTGGCGATGGTCCATGCGATCAAATGAGTGTCCGCCGGGGATGTCTTCATAGATACGGTACTCAAAATCCTTGTTGTGGGCCTTCAGCGTGTTGATCAGGTTTTCCACTTCGAGTACATGTACATCTTCATCAATGGTATTGGTGTGAATCAGCAGCGGCACCTCCAGTTTGTGTGCATGATACACGGGCGAACGACGACGATACTCTTCAATGTTTTCATGCACAGCCTGCCCGATATGGTGGTCAGCAGCAAACAAGTCCATCTCATAAGCCGGCCGCTTATATCCCATCCTGGCGATCAGGTCGCTCACAGGCACGCCGGCAAACACCGCCTGGTATTCATCAGGGTGTTCAAAGGCATTCATCAGGGAGATCATGCCGCCATGGCTCCATCCGATAAGGCCCACACGGTTCGAGTCCACAATGTCATAGTTTTCCAGCATCAGTTTCATGCTCTCGTGCACATCGTCATTTTCGAGGCCACCATAGTCGATCAGCTGGTGGGTCAGCTTGCCATATCCAGTGCTGCCACGATATTCGGGCGCCACCACGATATACTGCTGGGCCATCAGTTCCCTGATGATGTGTGTGTAATAGGTGTTGAAGTCGCCGTGCACTCCTCCGTGCGAGAACACCAGCAAAGGATATTCCTTCGACGGATCAATGTCCTTTGGAATGAACACATAGGTCCAGAATTTGATGGGATTTTTCTCCCTCAAAGTAGTAGCCGTTTCATGCCCGCGCGGGGGCGGTCCGGCGAGGAAAAGCTTATCAATATAAGCCACATCGCCAACGACTTTATGCCACATCACATCATCAATGGCTTTCTCCAGGATGTCGAAGCGGTAACGCAAGTCGCGCAGCTCTTCAAGCATTTCCTGCTGATTGTCCAGTAACGCCTGGTTAGAAACCTGGGCATTCAGGTTGTTGTTTGTGTTCCATATGCATAACGAGGCAATAACTGATAGAATAATAGGAAGTAAGCGTTTCATGGGTAAATAGTTTTTGGGTTTAATATATGATCTCGATTGGCTTCCAAATATAATAAAGAATTTATGTATGGAGCAATGATGGAGTGCCTATGATTCCCACACAAAACCCAAGAACCCCGCATACAAGAACCCCGACAGGGGTTCAACACCAATAACCCCGTATAAAATACGGGGACCCAAGCCACTGCAACCCCCCAAAAGCACCATCACCCCCACAAAAAAATCCCTACCTTTGCAATGCGCTCACCAGGGTGACAAGACCCATTGTACACACTACATATATGGCTGATTTTCTGAAAGATCTTAACGAACCGCAGCAAGAGGCGGTAAAAACGACCGAAGGCCCGGTGATGGTCATTGCCGGTGCCGGCAGCGGCAAAACACGGGTGCTGACATACCGGGTAGCTTACCTCCTGAATAAGGGCGTTCCTCCCTTTCGCATCCTGGCCCTTACCTTCACCAATAAGGCAGCCCGGGAGATGCGGGAGCGGATTGCCACACTTATAGACCCCTCCAGTGCCAAAAGCCTGTGGATGGGCACCTTTCACAGCATTTTTGCACGCATACTCAGGGCAGAAGCAGAAAAACTCAACTACCCCTCTCAATTCACCATATACGATACTGAAGACTCCAAAAGGGTCATTCGTAAGATTGTAAAAGAGCAAAATCTCGACGAAAAGACTTATGCAGCTGGCTTTGTGCTGAGTCGCATCTCCAATGCCAAGAACAACCTGATTTCCGCCGGAGATTACAATGAAGACGTTGAGATCCAAAGCCATGACAGGCAGTCGCAAAAGCCCAAGCTGGGATTGCTATACAGTCTTTACCAACAGAAGCTGCACAGGGCTTCAGCGATGGACTTTGACGACCTCCTCTTCAACACCAATGTCTTGCTTCGCGACTTTCCAGATGTGTTATATAAATATCAACAACGCTTCCATTATATCCTGGTGGACGAATACCAGGACACGAACTTCTCACAATACCTGATCATCAAGAAGCTAGCGGCGAACAACGAGAACATATGCGTGGTGGGTGACGATGCCCAGAGCATCTATGCCTTTCGGGGCGCCAATATCCAGAATATCCTGAACTTCAAGAACGACTATCCCGACTTCAAACAGTTTAAGCTGGAGCAGAACTACCGTTCCACCAAGCATATTGTTTCAGCAGCAAACAGCCTTATCGCGCACAACAAGAACCAGATCCACAAGGAGATATGGACCACCAATGCCGGTGGTGAGAAGATCAGGCTCATGCAAACTGCAAATGAAGGCGATGAAGCTTATTGGGTGGGTAATGAGATCTTCGGCCTGGTCCAGCAAAACCAGCTGCCTAACAGCGATTTTGCTGTGCTCTACCGCACCAATGCGCAGTCGCGCGCCTTAGAGGAAGCACTCCGCAGGTTGAACATCCCTTATCGCATTTTTGGCAGCCTTTCTTTTTATCAACGCAAGGAGATCAAAGACCTCCTTGCCTATTTCCGGCTGGTGATCAACCCCCGGGACGAAGATGCACTGTTGCGAGTGATTAACTTTCCGGCCAGGGGAATCGGGGCCACTACGGTCAACCGGCTCGTTGCCACCGCCAATGAATTAAATAAACCCCTTTGGGATGTAACCTCCGACCCCAAAGCATACCACGTGCAGCTCAACAGCGGCATCACCAGGAAATTGTCGGATTTTTCCACCATGATCAAGAGTTTTGCTGCCAGACTTTTCAAAGTCAATGCCTTTGAGATGGGTGAGCTTATTGTTAATAAATCGGGTATCAGGAAACTGTATTTCGAAGATGGGAGTCCAGAAAGCATAAACCGACGGGACAACATAGAGGAGCTCCTTAGCGGACTGCAAGACTTCGTGCGCTTTGACAACGAACCAGAAGAAAGCGGAGGCCTTCGCACGCTGGATGAATTCATGCAGGACATCGCTTTGCTGACAGATGCGGACACCCAGGAAGATGACCCCCAGAATACCAATAAGGTATCTCTAATGACAGTGCATGCGGCCAAGGGGCTTGAGTTTCCCTATGTGTTCATTACCGGTGTGGAAGAAAACCTTTTCCCTTCCCAGTTGTCTATCAACAGTCAGGAAGAGCTGGAAGAGGAGCGACGTTTGTTCTACGTGGCCATTACACGTGCTATGAAACAGGCTACCATCACCTGGGCTGAAACACGTTTCCGCTACGGCAATTTCAACCTTTGTGAGCCAAGCCGTTTTATTGATGAGCTGGACGCTAAGTATGTCAATTATCTCTCTGCGCCTGGCAGACGGCGGCTGAAAAGCACAACACAGGAAAGCTTCGCAGAAAGCCGCAACCGTTTCAGAAAGCTCACTGAAAACATGGATGAGCCTGCCACTTCAGCGCACAGTACAGATGGGGACCCCGGCGAGGGTGGGTTTGCCATCCTTAATCCTGACACATTAAGCGTAAATATGGAAGTCAAACACCAGCGCTTTGGCAAAGGCAAGGTAGTGGCCCTGGAGGGCAGCGGCAAAAGCGCCAAGGCAACTGTCTTGTTTGCCGGAGCAGGCAAGAAACAGCTGCTTCTTAAGTTCGCCAGGCTGAAAATATTAGGATAAAGAGTTATTGTTCAACCTGTATTATGCATCCATTTAATTCACCTTATTCATTATCTTTGCAAAAAAATCTATCCCTTAATTTAATACTTGAACAATAATATACTATGGAATATAACAGCTCAAGGGACAAAATGGTTATTTCGGAATATGGCCGGAACATCCATAAAATGATCGATTACATGAAGTCGATCAAAGACAGGGAAAAACGCAATCACCTGGCAAGGGCTACCATCAATGTGATGGGACAACTAAACCCGCATCTGCGCGATGTCAACGATTTTAAGCATAAACTATGGGACCATCTGTTCATCATGGCCGATTTCGACCTTGACGTGGACAGTCCCTACCCGATTCCCAGTAAGGAAACCCTGACCCGCAAACCAGAACCACTAAAATATGCGACCAACAATGTAACCTTTAAACACTACGGACGGCACATTGAAAGGATGATTGAAAAAGCATGCGAGCTGGAAGACGGTTTCATGAAAGACACTTTGGTTAAATTGATTGCCAATCACCTTAAGAAATCTTACCTGACCTGGAACAAGGAGGATGTCACCGATGAAGAAATCGCTGAGCATCTCTCCATCTTATCTGATGGAAAGCTCAATCTGGAAGAGAACATCAAACTGCATCAAACCAGCGACATTTTGGCCAAGAACAAGAAGAAAAAACATCAGGGACGCCAATCTGGCAAAAATTACAGCCAAAAGAGCCGAAAAAATTAATTTGCCATATTCAGCCGGCCATGCCTGAATCAGCGTCGCATGATACGCATTTTGCTTATCCGGCACAAATATTTCTCCATGATAAAGCTGGTTAGTGAGCCATGTATCTGTGTGGTATCTTTCAAATTGGTATTCCATTAAATTGAATGATTCCTTGCATGGTCAGGACATGCGTGTTGCTTTATATGCTATTCACAAACAATTTTTTGTAATTTTTTTGCTAATAAAGCCACTACACACATCAAATTTATTGGGATCAGGATGGAACCCCTTATCCCGCTTGTACTGGATAGTTTAACTAAGTTTATGTTTGAATCGGTTTAAAAAAAGGGCTATGGGATCATTTGAAATCTACGGCGGACATCAGCTCCGTGGCGAGATCCAGCCACAGGGAGCAAAGAACGAAGCACTCCAGATTGTATGTGCCACTTTGCTCACAAGCGAAGAAGTAGTCATTGACAACGTCCCGCGCATTCGCGACGTACTCAAACTGATTGACTTACTGGAAGATTTTGGCGTGGAGGTAAACCAACGTGGAGATCACCAGTACGCTTTTCGTGCTCGTGATGTGAACCTGGATCTCCTTTATGATGACAGTTTCAGGAAAAAGGTGGCACAGCTGCGTGGCTCCGTGATGATCGTCGGGCCATTGCTCGCCCGGTTTGGCAAGGCATCTATCCCCAAACCCGGTGGAGACAAGATTGGAAGGCGCCGGCTCGACACCCACTTCATCGGACTGGAAAAACTTGGCGCCAGGTTCCGGTATGACAAGGATGATTATTTCTATGAAATTGAAGGCAAGGAGTTGCTAGGTTGCGACATGCTGCTGGATGAAGCCTCGGTAACCGGCACGGCAAACATCATCATGGCTGCAGCTTTGGCAAAGGGCAAAACTACCATTTACAATGCGGCTTGTGAACCCTATATCCAGCAGCTCTGTCACATGCTTAACCGCATGGGTGCCAATATTACAGGTTTGGGATCCAATCTGTTAACCATCCATGGCGTGGAGAATCTTAAAGGGTGTACGCACCGGATGCTTCCCGACATGATTGAGATTGGCAGCTTTATTGCAATGGCCGCGATGACCCGTTCAGAGGTGTTGATTCGTGACGTGGCCTATGAGCGCCTGGGTATCATCCCGCAGGTTTTTCGCAAGCTGGGTGTAGTGCTTGAAAGACGCAACGACGACCTGTTCATCCCGGCGCAGGACAGCTACGAGGTCGACACTTATATCGACGGCAGCATCCTGACCATTAGTGACGCACCCTGGCCTGGTTTTTCGCCCGACTTGCTTAGTGTCATCCTGGTGCTCGCCACACAGGCCAAGGGAAGCGTACTGGTGCATCAAAAAATGTTTGAAAGCCGCCTGTTTTTCGTGGATAAGCTGATTGACATGGGCGCCCAAATCATCTTGTGCGACCCTCATCGTGCTACGGTGATCGGCCTCGACCGGAAATATCCGCTCAAGCCGCTGGAAATGACATCCCCCGACATCCGCGCCGGCGTGGCCTTGTTGATCGCTGCGCTTAGTGCAGAAGGCAGGAGCATCATCCACAACATCGAACAAATTGACAGGGGCTACCAGTTCATCGACACCCGTTTACAACAACTGGGAGCCAGGATAAAAAGGATATAAGCTGACAAAATGGCTTAACATATCATGTGGCAAAGCTTTTGCTATGCTGTGTATGGACATAGTATAACGAATAAATTGGTTACGGAATGATGCATAAGAAAGGCAAAGATAAAAAACAAGGAGATCCTAAGGGGGAACAGCAGCAGGCTGCTGCCGGAGAAGGCAAGGAGAAGCATCAGAACAACGCATTGGAAGAGCAGCTGGAACCGGCAGAAGACGTTGCATTGCTTTCAGAGCAGCTGGAGTCAACCAGGGAAGAGATACAAGCAATGAAAGCACAGCTTGAAGAAGCAAACGACAAATTTCTCAGGCTCTTTTCAGAGTTCGACAACTATCGCAAAAGGGTCACCAAAGAGCGACTGGAGCTTTCAAAAACAGCCGCTGAAGGTGTGATATCTGCACTGTTGCCGGTTCTTGATGATCTGGAGCGGGCCAGTGATGTCGCTCGTGAAAAAGCAGAAGGGAATGCCGAAGAAGAAGGTATTGTGCTAATATACAACAAGTTAAAGACTATTCTGAAGCAAAAAGGCGTAGAGGAGATCCCAGCGGAGAGAGAAGCATTCAATACCGATTACCACGATGCCGTCACTCATGTACCTGCAGATAACAAAGAAGAGAAGGGCAAAGTCAGGGAAGTGGTACAGAAGGGCTACCTGCTGAACGGAAAAGTGATTCGCCACGCAAGGGTTGTGGTAGCAAACTGACGTTGTTTTTATTTACGCAGACCAAAATGATTTCCCGCTGCGTTCTGTTTACCCCAATACAAGGTTAATGGTTTATGGCAAAAAGAGATTATTACGAAATATTAGGTGTTTCGCGGGATGCCAAGCCTGAAGAGATCAAAAAGGCTTATCGCAAGAAGGCATTGCAGTATCATCCTGACAAGAACCCTGATGACAAAGAGGCAGAAGCTAAGTTTAAGGAGGCTGCTGAGGCTTACGAGGTACTTCGTGACCCGCAGAAGAAAGCCCGTTACGATCAATACGGGCACGCAGGCATGGGCAACAACTTCGGAGGAGCCGGCGGCTTTGGCGGTGGCATGTCGATGGAAGACATTTTCAGCCAGTTTGGCGACATTTTTGGCGAAGCTTTTGGCGGTGGCGGTTTTAGTGGTTTCGGCTCCGGCACGGGACGCCGTACATCACGGCGGGCCAACAGAGGCACGAATCTCCGGATTAAAGTAAAGCTTACCCTGGAGGAAGTGCTTAAAGGTGCAAATAAGCGGGTAAAGGTAAACAAGAATGTAGGCTGTGGCTCTTGCAATGGCACGGGTGCCAAAGGCGGCAATGCCTTCAGCACCTGCTCCACCTGCAATGGTGCCGGCCGGGTGACGCGCGTTACCAACACCTTCCTTGGACAGATGCAAACCACTTCAGCGTGCCCAAGCTGTAGCGGCGAAGGACAAACCATAGAAGAGAAATGTTCTTCATGTTACGGCAATGGCATCATCAAAGACCATGAAACGATCAGTCTGAATATCCCGGCAGGCGTTGAAGATGGCATGCAGCTATCGCTTAGCGGAAAGGGGAATGCCGCACCCAGGGGTGGCATCCCAGGCGACCTGATTGTGATGGTGGAAGTAAAACCTCACGAACAGCTTATCCGTGACAGCCAAAACCTGCTTTATGATCACCATATCAGCTTCCCACAAGCTGCTCTGGGGACAACAATTGAAGTACCCACACTGGAAGGCAGAGCCAGGATCAAAATCGAACCCGGCACTCAACCCGGCAAAGTGCTGCGCCTGAAAAACAAGGGGCTCCCCTCAGTCAATGCTTACGGCCGGGGTGACTTGCTTGTCAACATCAACATTTGGACCCCACAAAAGCTTTCCTTAGAAGAGAAAGAAATCCTCAAGAAGCTGGATGAATCGGACAACTTCAAACCCAATCCGAAAAAGACAGACAAAAACTTTTTCGAAAAAATGAAAGACGTATTTAACTGATAATGAGGAGGAAAACCGACGGCTATGAATCCCCTTCTGGAAGCAGCAAGCATCACCAAAACCTATACTGGCCATAGAGCGCTCGATCAGGTAAGCTTAAAGGTTCCTGAACAGAGCATTTTCGGACTGCTGGGACCCAACGGTGCGGGCAAAACCACCCTTATCAGGATTATCAACCAGATCATTGGCCCCGACGAAGGTCAGATCCTGCTTGACGGAGATAAACTTACTCCACGACACGTCCGGCAGATAGGCTATCTCCCGGAAGAACGCGGCCTATATAAGAAAATGAAAGTAGGCGAACAGGCTGAATACCTGGCCCGTCTTAAGGGTATAAGCGGACACGATGCACGAAAGCTACTAAAAAAGTGGTTCGAACGTTTCGATCTCAACCCCTGGTGGAACAAAAAAGTAGAAGAGCTATCCAAAGGTATGCAGCAAAAGGTGCAATTCATCATCACCGTGTTGCACAAGCCCCGCCTGCTGATTTTTGATGAGCCATTCACCGGTTTCGACCCCATCAACGTCAACATACTAAAGGAAGAGATTCTGAAGCTGAGGCAGGAAGGTGCCACCATCATTTTTTCTACACATGACATGGGGTCTGTGGAAGAACTTTGCGACCACATCGCCCTGATCAATCAATCGCAAAAGATTCTGGAAGGCAAGGTAGAGGAGATCAAGCGTAAACACACCGACAGGATCTATGAGGTTGAACTCAACGATTTGCTAAAGCCACTGGAAAGCTTGCTCGACAAGCGTTTTCGTCTGATAAAAATCAGCACGGATGATCATCATATCCGGGCCAGGATTCAAATACTGAATGACACGCCGGCTAATGACCTGTTGCAACTCCTGATCAGCGAAGCCCGCCTGGCTGCATTTAAAGAGCTAACCCCAAGCATGAATGATATTTTTATCAAAAATGTTACCGGGCGCTTCCCGGCAGAGGCTAATGCCGGCAATGGCAACACGGTCAACGCCGAAAACACACCACAATAATGATCGCCACGTAAGGGCAGGTCAATTCAACCCGGCGGCAACGCCCTGAGTGCAAGCAGAACACCGCAATAACGAACGGCCCTGAGGGCAGATCAAAAAAGCAAAGATAAAGCATCATCACATCGACATAAAAAAGCAAAGCAACCACCATTATACGTGCAGGCCGGTAAATAAAAAAACACGCATGGGAAAAACCGCCACTATAATCAAACGTGAATTCCTGAGCAGGGTAAAAAAGAAATCCTTTCTGGTGATGACCATACTCGGTCCACTGCTCATGGCTGCCATCGTGATCATACCCGTGGTGGTGGCACAGCTTTCCGACAGCGATTATGAGGTCGCGGTAGTAGATCATTCGGATTACTTCATTCACGCCTTTGACGACAGGGATAACGTTCGCTTTACGCCCCTGGCCACCAGTGTTGAGCGTGCGATTGAACTGATGCATGACGAACGTTTCGATGCGGTTTTGCACATTCCGGAAGCAGCCTTCGAAGCACCTTCCACGCTTCGCCTTTTTTCTGACAAGTCTGTAAACCTTAATGCCAAGCTACTCATCGAGAACCTCCTCAAGCTGGAGTTTGAGAGCCTTAAACTCGCACACGCCGGCATCGACAAAGAGGTATTGCGCAGTATTGAAACCCCCATCAATATCCAGGCGATACGCATCCGCGACGATGGAGAACTGATCACCGACTACCCGGAGATCAGCATGGGCCTGGGTCTTGTCAGCGGCTTGCTGATTTACATTTTCATTTTCCTTTTCGGTTCGCAGGTACTGCGTGGGGTGCTGGAGGAGAAAACAAGCCGCATCGTGGAAATCATTATATCCTCCGTGAGGCCGTTTCAGCTGATGATCGGCAAAGTAACCGGCGTGGGCCTGGTAGGTTTAACCCAGTTTCTTATTTGGGTTTTTCTCACCTTTGCCATCGTAGGTGTTTTTCAGGTGGCCATGCCCGATATGTTCCAGTTTACCCCCGACGAAAGAGTCTTCGTCAGCAGTTCACAGGTGCTGAACGCGGAAGAGATGGAACAACAGCGGGAGATGATCCAACAGCACGATACCATGGCCGGTCAGTTGCTGGAAGGCTTGTCAGCCATCAATTTCCCGGTGATGATCATCTCTTTCATTTTCTTTTTTCTGGGAGGATATTTGCTGTATGCGGCCCTGTTCGCAGCCATCGGGTCTGCCGTAGATAATGAGGCCGACACCCAACAGTTCATGCTACCTGTAACGATACCCCTGCTTTTGTCGATCATCATGGCCCAGATGGTCATCAGCAACCCCTCGGGTCCGGTGGCTATGTGGCTGTCGATGATCCCGCTCACCTCACCGGTGATCATGATGGTCCGTATTCCTTTTGGCGTCACCTGGGTCGAGTTAATCGCCTCTGGGTCATTACTGATTCTTGGCTTTCTGGCCACCACCTGGCTGGCAGCCCGCATCTATAGGACGGGAATCCTGATGTACGGCAAAAAAGTAAATTATCGTGAACTCTGGAAGTGGATCAGGCATGCCTGATCTTGTGGATGGGCGCTTCAGGGGGGAAGTAAGAATTAAGTGGCCGCTGCACTTGAGCTGCAAAGAAGGACAAAGTAAGAAAGAAGAATGCTCCTCTTTATTGGGAAAGGGCCCGGATGTAAAGCCATGAAAAAAAAAGAAGCATAACATGTCAAAAATCCTTGTTGTAGACGACGAAAAGAGTATCAGAAACACCCTTAAAGACATCCTGGAGAATGAAAATTTCGAGGTTGTGCTGGCAGAGGACGGGCTGGAGGCACTCGATAAACTCGATTTGGGTCCTTTTGATGTCATCCTTTGTGACATCAAGATGCCCCAGATGGATGGCATAGAGTTGCTGGACAAGATCAAAGAGCGGGAGCCCGATGCTGTGGTGGTGATGATCTCTGGCCATGGTACCATCGATACTGCTGTGGAAGCAATTAAAAAGGGTGCTTTTGATTTTATCTCCAAGCCGCTCGACCTGAACCGCCTGCTCATCACCATACGGAATGCCACCGATAAGACACAGCTTGTCACAGAAACACGGGCATTGAAACGAAAGGTGAGCAAAACATACGATATGATTGGTGAATCGGAGCCTATCCAGGGGATAAAGGAAATGATTGAAAGGGTTGCTCCTACCGATGCACGGATTTTTATCACCGGACAAAGCGGATCAGGGAAGGAGTTGGTTGCCAGGTGGGTTCACGAGCTCAGCAACCGGGCAAAAGGCCCTTTCATCGAGGTCAATTGTGCGGCTATCCCTTCTGAGCTGATTGAAAGTGAGCTTTTTGGTCATGAAAAAGGTTCTTTTACCAGTGCAGTTAAGCAAAAGAAAGGTAATTTCGAACTGGCCAGCGGAGGTACCATTTTCCTTGATGAGATCGGGGACATGAGTCACGCGGCCCAGGCCAAGGTTTTGCGGACGCTCCAGGAGAACAAGATCACCAGGGTGGGTGGCGAAAAGGAGATCCCGGTGGACGTTCGTGTAGTAGCTGCCACCAATAAAAATATCCAGGAGGAAATCCGGCAAGGCAACTTCAGGGAAGACCTCTACCACCGCCTGAGCGTGATCCTGATCCATGTGCCCAGCCTCAACGAACGGGCGGATGACATCCCTTTGCTGGCCGAACATTTTTTGGATGAAGTATTGACCGAACAGAACATGCCGCCCAAATTCTTTACGGAAGAGGCATTTGCCTCCCTGAAGCAGATCCGCTGGACGGGCAATGTGCGTGAATTGCGCAATGTGGTCGAACGATTAGCTATCCTTTGTGAAAAAGAGATCACCGGCGATGATGTACAAAAGTTTGCTCAACCGCTGGGGGGGAGTAAGGAGTAAGAAGTAGGTAGTAAGCAGCAGATTAAGGTTGAGGTTAATAAGGCTAAGGTCAGGTTGAGGTTGAGGTTAAGCGTGAGGCATCCCCGGACTTTTAGACCTTTAGACTTTTCGACATTTAGACATTTCGGCCTTTTTGTCCTTTTGTCTTTTTGTCCTTTTGTCATTACTTTATCAACGGGGTCAGCGCCTCAGTCTCCCTGAAAAACAGCACAGCATCGTAGCGCAGGGGCACGATGGTCTGCACATATTGGTGTCTATCCTGCGCAGGATTGTAAACAACGCCTATGGCGCGGTTCCCGTGTGGCTGCATGAAAGGTTCGTGCGAGCGGTCGTCATCGTCAAAAAGCAGGGAAAAACTATCCATCCCTGTTCGCTCAAACACTCCTTCGATACTGGCTGCCGGCGCTTCCGGCACATGCATAAGCTCTCTTTGTTGCCCCCAGCTTGCGCCTGCCTTTACGGTACCTGTATAAGTAGCAAAGCCAATGAGGAAAACATGATCTGGACCATGCTCCACCCTGGCAAGCTGACCAATGTTATCCTGGCCGCGATGCTGCATCTCAGTAAACCGGGCATCGCCGATGTGGGTGTTATGTGCCCATACGATCCCTTGTGCATCATCACCATAAAAGTCCAGCAACCGGTTTACCGCCAGGTTCATGTAATTAACCCTGCTGTTCCAGGAACTTGCATCCTGGCGGGTCACGGAGAGCCGATAGAACTTTTCAGCATGCTTTACCACCAGCGCATTTTGCTTTAGATTAAAGTATTTATAGTCTGGCAGGTCTTCAAAGTGTCCGGCATGCTCCCTGATCAGATCTACAGACCTTTTAAGCTGGATCACGCAATCAGAGGCTCCGCGTGATACGGCCTGCGCATATTGCCAGCTGTCGCGGCCATAGTTATCGAAACAAGCATAAAGTCCGGCTACTTCATTGTGCAGCTCCATATCATGCCTTTTGAGGAAGCCCAGCACCTCATCCATCGAGCGCCATTCATCATACACATCCTTACCATAAAAGCCCACCTTTTCTTCCTGTGGCCGTCCGTCATTGAATTCGCGCAGCCACTCCGCAAGAGCTTCCACCTCTTCGTTACCCCACATCCAGAGAGGCCAGCGTTCCAGGTTAGTCAGCACCTCACGGGCGCTGCCAGCAGCACCGGGAAGATCCTTAACATAGCGGTTAAGCTCAAAGAGGCTTGCCCAATCGCCCTCCACAGCAATGAAATTGAAATCGTGTGCCGAAATAAGACGCCTGCTGATGCTATCGCGCCAGGCATAATACTCACGGGTACCATGGCTGGCCTCACCCATCAGCACAAGCTTTCTGTCGGATGCCGCCTCAATAATGTGATCAAGGTCTGTAACATCATGAAGGTCATAAGCTCTGTTGCGGACATATGAGACCAGTTCGTCCTCCTCCATATTGCGCGATTCTGCACAACTGAAAGACAATCCAATCAAAAGAAAAGTAATTACGCTTGTGAGGGTTTTCATAGCCTTATAATTTATCAAAAAGTAAACATATCGATAGGTCAAAAAATCTGGCTGTTGGCTTTTTTGCTTTTTTAATTGGCAAGAATGCCTACATTGTTTTTTTCCGGCACCCGGTGCACATTACCCTGTGACAGTAACCGGTGCGCATTATGCAAATATATGAAACTTCATAAATTACCTGACAAACACGCAATTGTTGGTAGCACTGCCTGGAAAAAGTTCATGAAACGAGCCATGCCAAATAAATTGATACACACATCGAGGTTTATTGCATGACGAGGTCCATCTGACCGAAACATAAGAATGATAAACAGATGAACCGAAATATAAAAATTATAAACACATGAAAAGCACATTTCTTATTCTATTATGGATCATTCCGACACATTTAAACAGGAATTTTTGAGGGTGGACAGGGTGATTAACATAGCCTGTCGGAAAAGGCTGGAACCCTTGGGGAATAAGGACTCGAATTAGTATCTGGCCAGTGTGGATTACCTGTTTTTCCCTATCTTTGCAGGCGAGAATTTTTGAATCGTTATTTATGAGCAAGAAGGGTATGCAATTAACAAGCGCAGGTCTCGGCATGCTATTGGTCATGTCAGGCATAATGATCACACAGTGCCTTAAGGCAGAAACAGTTGAGCAAAATGACATTTTCCGCAACAACAATGAACGCATTTCTGTTTTCCTGGACGGGCCTTGGTGGCTTGATCAGGACTTCATCCGGCAGGAGATACCCATTGTCACCTATGTTCGTGACAAGGAGGCAGCGGATGTACACATCTTGATGACGCGACACGGTGCCGGTCGGGCCGGAACCAATTATGCTATTTCCTTTATCGGCAGAAGAGGATTCATGGGTTTGGATCAGGATTTAACATACTGGGCAGCTTCATCCAATTCGGGTGATGACACCCGTCGGGGATACACCAATAAGATCAAGATCGGACTGGTCAAATATATTGCGACCACACCGCTTATTGACAGGATCATCATTGATTATGATTACGACCAGGAAGCCATTATCCGGGATAACGCTATAGAGCCAGTTGTCGATCCCTGGAATAGCTGGGTATTTGAGTTGTACGGCGGAGGAAATTACAGTCGAGAGGAACGACAAAAGTCTTATTCTTCCCGATTTGGATTTTATGCCGACCGGGTAACCACGGAATGGAAGATCCGTTTCCGGCCTTACTTTAATTTCAGCGAACGCACATACTACACTGATAATGATACCATTGTCAGCTCCTCACACCGGCACGGCCACCAGTCTTATGTGATCAAAAGCATCAATGACCAGTGGTCCTGGGGCATCTTCAGTTCCAGCCTTTCCAGCACCTTTCATAACATGCAATTTGAGTTTGAGTTGATGCCGGCCATAGAATACAGTTTGTTTCCATATAATGAGGCCACACGTCGTTCTGTGACTCTAGCCTACCGCATGGGTTATGGTTACCACAATTATGAGGAGATGACTATTTTCGAGCAAGACAGCGAATTCCTCTTTTCACAATCGCTTGAAGCGTCCGCCAGGTTTCAGCAGACCTGGGGAAATTTCCGTGCAGGGGTTACCGGCAGACACTTTTTTCACGACTGGTCGATAAACCGGGCCACCTTCTTTGCCAACGTCAACCTTCGTCTTTTTCAGGGCTTTTCACTAAATGTCAGAACAAATTATGACATGATCAATGACTTGATAGCCATTCCTGCCGGCGATATGACGGTGGAGGAGATCCTTCTCGAACAGTCGCAACAGGCCACCAGCTATTCCTTTTCCGGAACCATAGGCCTGAGCTATACCTTCGGTTCGGAATTCAGCGCTGACTTCAATCCCCGCTTGTAATATTCAGTGCGTAGCCTCAGTCGTTGCCACGGGTTAAAGTTGCCACAGGACGAATTGGTCTGCCCCAATTGAGTGCATACGCCATCCAAGGCCTTCATTACCACCCCTTACAACTTCGGAAAGCCCAAGTGATGTTCCTGCTATCTTCAAACTCCAAAGTTCAAACCTCAAAAATTTTTTGTAACGGGTTAAATGAAACTGTCACAAAAAAAGGGCTAATCGTAAAGATCAGCCCTTTTTTGGTAACCAAAACATAAAACAAAGCAGAACTATTCGCTGTAATCCATGGCGGCATGTCGCTTGTACATCTCATGTCGCCATTTCGCGTTTTCTTCAGCACCTTTAAACAGGGCATCCGCTTCCTTCGGAAAAGCTTTTTTGAGTGAGCTGAACCGCACCTCAGAGTTAAGGAAATCCTGGAACTTACTCCAGTCTGGTTCCTTGCTGTCAAGCTGGAATGGGTTCTTGCCTTCTGCTTCCAGCAGCGGGTTGTACCTGTAAAGTGACCAGTATCCGGCTTCCACGGCATCCTTGGTTTGCTGCTGTGTAGCACCCATACCTTTTCTGAGTCCATGGTTGATGCAGGGAGAGTAGGCGATGATGACGCTTGGTCCGGGATAGTCTTCGGCTTCACGTACGGCCTTAAGGAACTGATTCTGGTTTGCACCCATGGCCACCTGTGCCACATACACATAACCATATGTCATGGCCATCAGGCCAAGATCTTTCTTGCGGATCCTTTTACCCGAAGCGGCAAACTTGGCAATGG
>PWNO01000253.1 GCA_003557765.1 Bacteroidales bacterium | reverse complement strand
GGCTCGCTGAGAAAAAACCCATAGGTAAATTTTTCCAGGATGTCAATCTGTTGGCATTGCCCGATTCATCTGCTGCAAAGCTTCCTCTTGGCAGGACACGGTTCGTGTGTTTTGCCGCTTTTCAAGATGCTGCAATCAGCTTCCCATGTTTCCAGTTCTCGCTGAGGTAAACAAAGGAGTTTGCAGCGGCTCGCTGAGAAAAAACCCCATGGGTAACTTTTTCAAGGATGTCAATCTGTTGGCATTGCCCGATTCATCTGCTGCAAAGCTTCCTCTGGGCAGGACACGGTTCGTGTGTTTTGCCGCTTTTCAAGATGCTGCAATCAGCTTCCCATGTTTCCAGTTCTCGCTGAGGTAAACAAAGGAGTTTGCGGCGGCTCGCTGAGAAAAAACCCATAGGTAAATTTTTCCAGGATGTCAATCTGTTGGCATTGCCCGATTCATCTGCTGCAAAGCTTCCTCTTGGTTTTCAACTGGCAACTTGCAGTGGCCCATAGTGCAGACGTGGAACATGGTTTTATCTGGCTCAAAGCGATTCGCAAACAAAGGCAGGTCTGCTGCCGCTTCTTCCGTGTCGGCGGCAATCACGATGGCATCGGGTAAAAATCGCTTATGGAGCTCTCTGGCTTTTGCAGTGGCTTCAGGGCCGGTGATCACAATGGTATGGAATGGCCTGGTATGGTGCATCAGCAGGATGCCCCAATTGGTAAAGCTGCTGCTGTATTTGTCGAGCTTGTCCAGCATGTCGCGAAGCATTTGGGAGCTACGTTGACCCCAGGCCGGTTCTTCAAAGATGTGGGCCAGGTAAAATAGCACGCGGGCCATGACACTGTTTGAGGCGGGGATCACATTGTCAAATAACTCATAATATGGGGCGGCCAGGGCTTCCGACTGGTCTGAGGAAAACACAAAAAGGCTGCTTTCATCGGTACTGAAATGTTCCAGCACAAAGGCGGCCAGTTTCTTTGCCTGCAGGACATAATGCTTTTGTCCGGATACCTCATAGAGCCTGATCAGCGCCTGGGCGAAAATGGCATAGTCTTCCAGGAAGCCATCGATTTTTTGGCTTCCCCCTCCTGATGTGCGATATAGTGCGCCATGTGGTTCCATGGCATGAGCCAGGAGGAAGTCAGCAGCACATTTCGCCTTGTTCAGCAAGTCCTTGTCATCAAATGCCGCAGCTGCATCTGCCAGTCCCAGTATCATCAAAGCGTTCCAGGAGGTCAGGACCTTGTTGTCAAGCCCAGGGGCCACGCGTTGCTGACGGGCTTCCATCAGCCGGGCGTTTGCCCGTTCAATCCTGACACGAAAATCATCCGGAGATATTCCCAGGCGGCGGGCAAATGCTTCAGGATCCTCTTCCCGCAACAGGATGTTTTTGCCATCCTCCCATAAGCCCTTTCTGCCAACCTGATACCAGGCCTTCACCATATCAGCATCCTCACCAAGCACCTCATCAATCTCCGCTGCCCTCCAGACATAGTACTTTCCTTCTTCTCCTTCGCTGTCCGCGTCCAATGCGGCATAAAACACCCCGTCAGGAGAGGTCAGCTCTCTTTCCACGAACGCCACGGTATCGTATACCACTTCCCGGTACAATGGACTGCCGGTAACCTTAAAGGCATTGGCATACAGAGAAACCAGCTGGCCGTTGTCGTAAAGCATCTTTTCAAAATGGGGCACCTTCCAATGGATATCCGTAGCATACCGGGCAAATCCGCCGCCTATCTGGTCATAAATGCCGCCCATCGCCATCTTATCAAGGCTGATGACTGTCTGTTTGAGCATCTCCTGCTTTTCTTCCTGCCGTGCGACGTGCATCAGAAAAAGGTGGTTGTTGGGAAGGGGAAACTTTGGCGCACCCTTTGTACCACCTTCTTTGTTGTCCATGTACTGCATGAGGTTTTCCGCCATCGCCAACACAGACCGGCGCGAGAATTCAGCTTTGTCTTCCCCGGCCACCACCAGACTGCTCTTGGTGACGCCTTCTGTGAGGTTTTCGGCTTGTTTACGGACATCCTCATAGTTTTCGTCATATAGTGAGGCAATGCGCGAAAGGATGTTCATCCACTGTTCCTTCGGGAAGTAGGTGCCGCCCCAAAAGGGTTTGCCGTCGGGCAGGGCGAAGCAGTTGAGCGGCCAGCCACCTTGTCCTGAAACCATCTGCACCGCATTCATATACAGGTGGTCAATGTCCGGCCTTTCTTCGCGATCCACCTTGATACACACAAAGTGCTTGTTCATCAGGAGGGCCACCTCATCATCCACGAAACTCTCCCGCTCCATCACGTGGCACCAGTGACAGGCCGAGTAGCCAATGCTTACCAGCAGGGGCTTGTTTTCCCTACGTGCCTTTTCCAGGGCTTTTTCACCCCAGGGATACCAGTTCACGGGATTATGCAAGTGTTGAAGCAGGTATGGGCTGCTTTGGCCTTTGAGGTTGTTTTCTTTCATGTGTATATAATTTGATTAAATCGGTCACATAGCGCTCGCCATGACATGATTATATTGGTGCCTGTCAATATATTGACTTGGGAGTTTGGTTTCGTCGAGCTCGCAAGTGTCCGGTTCATCCGTTTGTAATTTACAAAACACAGTTCATCAATGCCTTGTGGTTTTGATTTCTCGCAGAGGTGTGCTGATGGTTTCGCTGAGGCTCGCAGAATTGAATAGCCTTGGGTAATAATCATCTTTCCGTGTGTCAAAAATCCTGCCTTCGAATGGCCTGGATTTACTCCATGGGATATTGGGTTCGTCGAGCTCACAAGTGTCCGGTTCATCTGTTTGAAAATTTCAAAAGGACAACAAGTTTAAATATCTTACGATGGCTGTTGGGTCCTGGCAAGCAGTGCTCCACCAAATCAAAATACCCTTCAACACTTTCTCGCCAATAGCCAAAAGCTAACAGCCAACAATCAACAGCCTTCTTCCTTTTATCTTCCAGCTCCCGGGCAAGCCCGTAACTTTCAGACATAATCCGGATGCGCACAAACGCCCCGGACAATCCCATCACACCATAAATCCGTACCCAAACAACGCCCCGCCACAGCAAAGCCCTTGAACCTCCTGCGGATAACGCCTTAATCCAAACCACAGTATTCCTTACTGACCTGCCAAAGATTTTCGGCAACTTCCATGTCCTGGGCGTGGCGGGTAGTTTTTGCGGGTTTTTTCTTTGCGAAATAGCCGCCTGTCACTCCTTCCACCTCCGGTGAGGTGGCGAGGTATATTGAGGTTGCTGCTCCTTTTTCCGGTGGGATCATAAAGAGGCCAAAGATGCGCTTAAACAGGGCGGGCATCTTATCAAAAAGGCGGGTCCTGACCACTCCCGGGTGCAGGCAGTTGGCTGTGACGCCGGTCCCTTTAAGCTCCTCAGCAAGCTTACGGGTGAAGAAGATGTTAGCCAGCTTGCCCTGTGCGTAGGAGCGCATGCTTGACCAGCGCCTTTTGCCTTCCAGGTCGTCAAAGTTCATCGTGGCCTGTTTGTGGGCGGTGCTCGAGACGATTACGATACGTGCTGGGGCACTGGCCTTGATGATGTCCAGCAGCAGGAAGGTCAGCAGGAAAGGCGCCAGGTGGTTGACGGCAAAGTTCATTTCGATGCCATCAGCCGACTCCTTGCGTTTGGTCTCCCATGTGCCGGCATTGTTGATTAACAGGTGCAGGCGGTCGTGTTTTTGCCTGAACGCCTGGACAAACTCCCGAATGGAGTCGAGCGAGTCAAGCCTGCACGGAATAATCTCCACGGAAGTGTTACCTGTCTTCTCTGCAATTTCCTTTTTCAGGGCCTCTCCTTTCTCGGTGTCCCGGACAGGCAACACCAGCTTTGCCCCCCTCCCGGCGATGTCGATGGCTGTCACATAGCCGATGCCCGAGGTGGCACCGGTGATCAACGCAATTTTATCCTTTAGTTCCATGATTTAAATTTTGGTAAACAATAATGTTTTGGCGCGCAGCCATCATTCGGCACGCGGCAAGCTTTCAGTTCGCAGCAGGATTTGATCACGCTGCAACATTCCGGCACGCTGCAAGATTCGGAAACACAGCAAGATTTCAATGTCAGCAAGATTTCAGCAACAGGATTACAGCACGCAGCAATATTCCGGCACACTGAAAAAATTTGGCGCGCTGAAAAACCTGGGCGCGCTGCCCTATTGGGTCACGCAGCCCCGATGCCGCGTGCATTCAAGCTATGCTGACCCGTCCTGGCTATGATTGCAAAAAGTTGTCAATCCCCTTTATGACCGAAAAATTTTGCACATGCCGTACTTATCAAAACATTTTTCCTGAAAAGATTGTTTGAATAGCAAGCCGTTGTTTGTCATCAGGTCGGTTTATCCGCATCATACGCGCGTTTTCGGAAGTCCTGAAAACAACTATCCGGTTTATCAGGCATCAACAGCCGTCAACATCAAGTGGGTGACCGTTGGCTGCTGACCACCAAAATTGGAGCACTTCAAGTGCTGAAGGTGGTTACAAACAGAGCCATCCCATTTGCCATCAGATATAAAGCATGATCAGATCGTGTCAAAGTCTCCTTGAGTGTAACCTGAGAACCCACGACCTATGGGCATGTTAATTTGCTGGCTGAGCTTTGCGCAAAAGCCTGTGTGACAGAAAAAATTCTCGGCGCGAAGCAAGAATCGGGGCAAAAGCCACCTCCTTTGGTGGTGGATAGTCCGATTTTAGCGAATTGTTTCGTGTAAGTTGATAAGAGACGGTAATATAAGCTTTGGGCTGGTGATGTGCTGAAGGAGCTTTGCCCGCAGGTTTGTGTAACTTAAAATAATCTCGGCGCGAAGCAATAATCAGGGTAAAAGCCATCCCCCCTGTTGGCAGATAGTCCGTTTTTAGCACTTTTTTTACTGTTAGAAAAAGTGCGCCAATAGGAGGAGCTAGCGCCTTCCTGGTGGCAGAGCTCAAACATGTACGGGATAATGGGCAGCT
>PWNO01000277.1 GCA_003557765.1 Bacteroidales bacterium | reverse complement strand
GCCTGGTAGGCATCCTGCCACAGGGCTTGTGCTTCAAGCACGTCCCGGGTGGCTGCTCTTCCTTCATCAAACAGGTCGCGTGTCAGGCGAAGGTTTTCCGTGGCCTGGTCCAGCGACATTTCCGAAAACTCCACACGGGCAGCAGCTTCCTGGTAGTTGTAGAGGCTTTGGGTAACTTCGAGCTCGATCTTTTCCCGTACATCGACCAGGGCCACTTTGCTTCGCCTGGTCTCAACGCGCGATTTGGCCAGCTGTGTTCTCTTTTCACCGAAATGATAGATCGGGATCCTTACGGAAACCCCCACGTGCCAGTCGCCACCAAACTCGTTGCTAAATCCGCTGTAAGGATTCGGATTCATGTAGGTATACCCTCCGGCAATTCCCACGCTGGGCAGCATCCGGGAGCGGACAATGTTTTCCTTCTCCAGCTGGATGCCTGTGGATTTTTTCAGCATGTGGATCTCCGGACGTTGTTCCATCGCCATCGACACCAATTCACCCAGCTCACCGGGCTTACTGTGCGGGCTAAAGTCGGGATCAAGGACAAACTCGTCAGTCAGCGGTAGCCCGGTGATTTGCGCAAGTGCCATTTTGGATAGCCTTAACCCATTGCTGGCCTGCATCTCTTTTAGTTTGACCTCATTGCGTTTAACCTGTGCTTCCAGCAGCTGGTTCTGTGTCACCATTCCTTCCTCCAGCAGCTGCTCCAGGTCGGCCACGAAATGATTCAGCATCTCCAGCCAGGTCAGGGTCAGCTCCAGTTTTTCCTGCATGCGTACTATCTGCCAAAAATGGGCATCGGTTTTCCCGATCACCTCTGCCTCAGTGAGCCGCATGCTTTCACGCGCAATGCGCTCGCCCGCCAATGCCATACGATGCGATGAGCGGATGCGTCCTCCCACGTAAATGGGCTGTTCCAGCATCATCCCAAGCTGGTAATTGTTCTTGGCACCGATCTTGCCTTCTTCCTCAGGTAGCCAGGCATATTGCTGAAACAGGGGGTTGCCATCCGCATCCACGAAGGGTTGGCCAGTTTTCGGATTGATGACGAGCATGTCAGGCGCAAGCTGGGGGTCCTCCAATACCGCCGGATTGAATTGACCCGACTCCTGGTTGATGCCCTCCCAGGGAATGACCGGCAGGAACATGTCACCGTCGAACAGCTGATACTGTTTGTTGCGCCGCATATACCCCCCCTCGGCATAAATCTTTGGAAAAAAATGTTTGCGTGCGCTGCCGGCCTGCAATGTGGCGGCCTCCAGGTCATATGCAGCGGCCTGTAGGGATTTGTTGTTTTCCAGTGCCAGCTTACGGCACTCCTCCAAACTCAGGCTCTTTTGTGCCCCGGAAGCCGCGGTCAGCAAAAGAACTAATGACATACTCAATGATTGCTTCCAAAATAATTGCTTCATAATTAGAAAATTAGAATAAAAACGTATTTTGTTCGAAAATTTAATCAAAAAAAAGTGCACGAATGTGCGATTTACCATGGTGCTGAATCATTATTCCCTTGTGTTTTAAAACCTTTGTTTCCGTATAACCGATATTTGCGACATGGAAATTTATGAATTAGCGTTTAAGTAACCCGTAGAATAGGATCTTCATGATCTTCTGGATGCGCTTGTCCAGGTTTTGAGCATTTCCCTTCCACACCAGCGGATACTCCAATCCTTTCATGGCGATCATTAGGGTGTTGGCTGCCAGTTCGGTATCCAGCTGCTGGAATTTGTCTTGCGCTACCCCTTCATCAAGGATGCGCCTGATGGCTTGCGCTTCATCCTGATCAAACTGATCCCGTAACTGGTCAATGAAGGAATAGTGGCTGTCGTGTTCATGCTCTGCGGCTTTGTAATAATTGATCAATTCCTTCATGGTATGCATCCTGACCCTCATATATTTCTCCAGTTTTTCGGCCGGGTCACTGATGCCGGTGATTGCTTCTTTCAATGCCTTTCTCAGGATGGATGCTTCATGGATGATGACAGCCTGGAAAACCTCTTCCTTATTTTTAAAATAATAATAAAGGGAGCTTTTCCCCTTGTGCGTCATCCGGGCAATGTCTTCCATGGTGGTTTTGCGGAAACCATAACGGCTAAACAGCTGCCTGGATGCCTCAATGATTTCCTGTGTAACCGTTTCTTTCTTTTCCATGGGATGTCCTACTGATGATTACGGATGGCAAAACTATCAATTTCTGTTTTACATCCGAAAAAATTTGAATAATTTAACAATAAAGTCGAAAATTTTAAAAGTTATGATTGTAAGCTTTTGCCCGCTTTGCCAAAAGAGGTGGCAGAAGTGTTGCTATTCGTGACAATAAAGAATGGCTCCCTGTATTGTGCGGTGTACGGATTTATTTATTGGGTCCCCTGCCGCAGTGCTTTGTGCGACTTTCCCAACTGCCTGTGCCGGGGCTGACTTGCAAATAAATTTAAATATTTGGGAATTTAAAATATGCATGGTGATGTGTTTGTGAACAAAAATGGCGAATACCCAACCAGGCTTGGCCATAGGACATTGCATAATAATATAGAAATCAACGGTTGAACAATTCCTGATCTTTTCTGTTACAATAAAGAATTAAGCAACAATGCTTTAACGTAATCAAGTATTCACAAAATGCAATAGACGATGAAACGGATACAACAGATGTTACCCATAGCGGTACTTTTTTTTCTTGCTGCTTGCGCGGGGCCCAGCGAGAAGCGCGCGGAGATTATGGAGCAGTTGGAGGCCGGTGAGATACCTGAAGAGGTAGATGTCTTCACCCTTGACACAGATCAGAGTGTGGTTGCCTGGGAGGGTCGCCGTATTGGAGGAGGCCACGATGGCACCATTGGAATCAGCCGCGGTGAGTTTTATGTGTTTGACGGAGAGCTGCTTGGCGGCGAGGTGGTTATGGACATGCACCAGATCGTGGTGCTCGACATTGAGAACCCCGAAAGCAATGCGCGTTTGCAGGCGCATTTGGAGCACGATGATTTCTTTGCCGTGGAGGAGTATCCAGAATCACGCTTTGAAATCACCAGTGTGGAGCCAATTGAAGCTGAAGAAACCGATTTTACCCACCGGGTGTTTGGCAACATGACGATCCGCGGCATCACGCACGGCATCGCTTTCGATGCCAGGATCAACCTGGAGGAAAACCAGATGATGGCCTATGCTGATTTTGACCTGGATCGCACCCAGTGGAACGTGCGTTATGGCTCAGGCCGGTTTTTCGATGACCTGGGCGACAGGGCGATCAACGATGATTTTGGGTTGGAACTTAATCTCATGGCTGCTCAGTAAAAGCAGTCTTTTTTAATGACGGTGCCGGATTACCCTGAAAGGGGTGATCCGGTTTTTTTATTCCCGGATGAACCGGGCAATTGGGAGCTCGGTGAAGCCAATGGCCCCTGTCAAGGATACTGCTATTTCGCGAATAAATTTTTCAGCACTCGGGGCGATGATTATTACTCATGGGATTTTACCTCTGCGGGCATCAGCGAAACCATCAGCGAGTCTCTGCGAGAAACCAAGAGCACAAAGCACTGATTAACCATATTATGTAGAAAGCATAAACAGATAAAATGAGTTATATCAGGGATATCATCATGCTTAAAGTTTGAGGTTGCCCGATGTGGCTGTGGAAATCTTGAAGGGGGCAGTTACATGAGCAGACTAACGCATTAACACATCAAAACGGAAAATCATCTGCCTCCTGTTCTCTTGGGCCTTCTGTGTCTTCAATGGGAATGGCTTCCTGGTGCACGGGCAGTCCGGTAACATAAATGGCCTTGTATGGTGATGTGGGGCAGGCATATTCGCAAGCTCCGCAGCCCACGCATAGCTCAGGATGAATTTCTGGAATAAAGAGGCCATCCTCATAGGGAACCATTTGCACTGCCTTGGTTGGACAATGTTCTGAACAGGCTCCGCAGTCGGTGCGGTCTACGGTAACCACGCAACTTTCTACGAGGAACCTTACCTCGCCAATCTTGATCCGCTTTTTCTCCTCTTCGCTTTGTTTGGTGATGGCGCCGGTGGGACAGACTTCCGTGCATTTCACGCAGTCGTAATTGCAGAAGTTCGCGTGGAAATCGAGCTTGGGTTGCATGAAGCCTTCCAGGCCAAAGCTGTAGAATGAGGGTACGATCACCTTTGTGGGGCAAGCACTGACGCAGAGATAGCAGGCAATGCAATGGCTTTTGAAGTGATCGTGGCTTATCGAACCCGGGGGTGTTACCGGTTTTTGGGTTTCGATGGGAATCATGCCAGGTTCGCTCATTCCTTGTGCGCGGGAGGCTTTACGCAGGATGGGCAGGCTGATCAGGCCGGATGCCATGGTGAGCATGAACTTTCTTTTGTTGCCGTCAGTGGCAGGTGTCGTGGCCGGTACGATTTTTTGGTGGTGTCGTGTGTAGTAGATGCCCTGGTTGGGGCAGGAGGCAATGCAATTGAAACAGCTGATGCATCTGGTATGATCCACCTGCTTGGTTTTGCTGTCGAGGCATTCAGCCTTACAGACCCATTCGCATTTTTTGCAATGTGTACAGGCTTTGTCGTGAAAAGTAATTTGATAGAGGGGTTTAATTGATAGGAGGCCAAGAGCGCTTCCTACAGGACAAATGGTATTGCAAAAAAGCCGGCCTCGCCAGGCTGCCATGATTCCCACAGTGAGCAGAATCACCACAGAAACCATCAGCACATCCCACGGAAGGGTATGCAGTGTTTTTGGGGATAAGATAAAGATGTCAAAGGCTTCTAGGCTGAATGCCAGTCCATTGTGCAGCCAGATGTATGCCGGCTGGAAAAGGCTGGTGGAAAGCTTGCCAAAGTTGGCGTAGGGGTCCAGCAGGTTCACGAGGAACATGCTGCCGCTCAACCAAAAAAGGATGGTCGCGGCAAGAATGCCGTATCTCAGCAAGCGTTTCCTGTTGGACGTGTAATGGAACCTGCGGCGTCTTTCCGGCCTG
>PWNO01000296.1 GCA_003557765.1 Bacteroidales bacterium | reverse complement strand
TGGGTGGCAACTATGACTTTTCCGGTGATTATCGTATGCAGACTGTGGTCCTTGCTGCGGATCACCCTGATCTGTTTCATTACGTTTATATGCATGGGGATAAGGAGCAGCTCAAGGCTGCCGCATTGAATTATGCCGTGGCCGGATCACCTGAAGAAAGTGTGTCGTTGTTGAAAAAGCTTAAAACCATGGGATTACAAGCCAGGGACTTGTCTTACCACCAACGCACAGTAGCTGCTGAAGCTGCCATATGGTTGCGCAACATGCAACCTGAAGCTGATCCGGATGATCTTCTCAAAGGACTAACTGCACGCGACCCGTGGTTCCACGTTTTTGATAAAACGTTCCGAGCTAGCTGGCAGCAATGATGTTCGAAAAAGATGATCTTTCTCCCGGCTGATACTGCCTCAGCAAACAGGATGTTATTGTGTTTTCTTCCGGATGATAAACCCGAAATGATGTGCCCCAATGACCATTCCTGCGGCAATAAGCATGAGGTTTTTGATGATGTACTGCCCGACCAGGTTCGGGATCACCGGAACAGTGGAAAAAGTTTCTGAAGGAAAGAAAAACAAGGGGGTGACGGTACCCAACATTTGAAGAAAAAGCAGGGGTATGGCAATACGCATAAAAATTCCAAAAATGAAGGTAATGCCAATGACGACCTCCCAAAGTGCCAGGAGAGGCATGCCCACGGACTGCTGAATGATGCCAAATGTCATCACTTCAATGGTTCGCGTGGCGAGATCTTCGGCAGAGCTTATTCCCGGGAAAAACTTCTGTATCCCAAACCAAAAAAATATGATGCCAATGCTGATGCGCAAGAGGAGCACACCATTCTTGGCCATCCATTCATAGGCTTTTGCTTCCAGGGTAGAGCGTGTATGCATGATACCAGTGCTTTTTTGTTTGGAAAAACAGAAAAGGTACTTGAATTGTTTAGGTGGAACGAAAAGATCAATGTTCCGGCGGCGTAGGTTGCTGGTCGAGGGCAACGATGCGGTAGAGGTCGGTGCGCCTGTCGTTCCAGTTGGTGACGGTGCCTCGGTTGCGGTGTCTTTTGAGTAACTCCAGGTCGATATCGTTGATGATGACGGTTTCTACGTTGGGCGTACATTCACCTGCAATGGCATCCCGTGCAAAAGAAAAGTCGGAGGGGGTAAAAATACCCGACTGGGCATACTGGATGTCCATATTGTCGACTTGCGGCAGGTTGCCAACGGTTCCGGCTACCGCAACAAAAATTTGGTTTTCCACACATCGTGCTTGTGCACAGTACCTTACACGCAAATATCCCTGCCTGTCGTCGGTGCAAAACGGTACAAATATGAGCCTGGCGCCACGTTCCACGGCAATGCGAGCCAGCTCCGGGAACTCAATGTCATAGCAGATCATGATGCAGATCTTACCTTTGTCGGTATCAAAGACCTCGAGGCTGTTGCCGGGTTGTACGCCCCACCACTTTTTCTCATTGGGGGTAATGTGCAGCTTATATTGCTTACCGATCTCTCCGTTGCGCTTGAAAAGGTAGGCAATGTTATGCAGCTTTTCGCCTTCAGGGGTGAAATGGGAACCGGCCACGATGTTGATGTTATATTTTATTGCCAGCTCGCTGAAGAGCTCGAGGTATTGCTCTGTAAATTCACCGATTTTGCGGGCTGCAGTGCCAGGCTCTTCTTTTGGGAAAAGGGACAGCAGCTGCAAGGTGAAGATCTCCGGGAAAAGTACAAAGTCACTTTTATAGCCTGAGGCGACATCTACGAAATATTCGCATTGAATGGCAAACTCATCAAAGCTTTTGATGGGGCGCATCTGGTATTGCACCACGCAGATGCGTACGGGTGCTGCTGCCAGGAACTGCTTTTCTTTTTCTTCCTGGAAATCGAAGTTGGCCCACTCCAGATAAGTCGCATAGCCAGCAGATTCACTGTCATCATCCATGTATTGCCGGATGATCTTTTTGAGTGAGAAGCCATTGGATAGCTGCGGCGTGAGTACGGGGTCAAAAAGCGCCCTGCTGGTGACCCGGTCCACATATTGCGTGATGCTGAGTTTGTCGCGGTGGTCATTATAGCCGGGGAGACGTCCGCCGATCACGATACGCCGCAGGTTCAGCTGTCGCGTGAGCTCTTTGCGCGCTTCATAAAGCCTTGTGGCCAGTTTCATGCCACGAAACTCCGGGTGAACCATTATTTCGGTACCGTAGAGTGTATCTCCCTCGGGATTGTGTGTGCCGATGTTGCCATAATCGCAGATCTCATCCCACGACATGCTCATGTCAAAGTCATCGGAGTCAATGATCAGGCTTCCTGACGAGGCGACCAGCCTTCCGTCGATCTCTATCACGATCTGCCCATCCGGGAAGAGCTTCAGCTGGTTTTCAATGTTTTCGCGTGACCAAAGCGCCATGCCGGGGAAGCATATCTTTTGCATGGCTACCAGTTGATCAAAATCCTCCATGCGGAGCTTTCGCAGCGTAAGCTGAAACTCAAAGTCGTGAAGATCAATTTTTTCCATCTCAGTAACTGTCCCTTATATCGGTGATTGTTCCATCCCTGAAGTTGTCGGAAAGCAGTATTCCGGCCAGTTTCTTGCCGGCCAGTGCAGGGGGTACGAGCTGACCAGTTTCCTTGAGGGAAACAAATTTTTCGCGGTGGATGAAGGCCCGTTCGCTGGTGCCCCGGATGGTGGTTTGCATGCCGGTGTCGATGATTCCGGGTGCCACGGACATGGTTTTTACAGGATACTCTTCTTCCTTCTGTTCTTCAGATACACATTGACCAAACATGTCCAGACCAGCCTTTCCAGTGCAATAGCAGCTCCATCCATAATATGGGTTTTTTGCTGCACCCGAAGAGATGTGCAGCACCCTTTTTTCGGTATCCCAGTCTCGAATGTGCCTGATAAATCCAGATGTGAGCAACATGGGAGCGATGAGGTTCACGCGCAGATGTCTTTCCACTTGTTCAGGCGGACAGTTTTCGACGCGGTCGACAGGCGCTATCAGGCCTGCATTGTTCACCAGGGAGATGCCCTCCACATTTTCCCGCTTTACTTTTTTGAACACCTCATCCATTAATGCAGGAATGCCCTGGATGTCAGCAAGGTCGTATAGAAAAAAGTCCAGGCTAACATTTTTGGCGGCAGCTAGCTTCCTGAGCTGTTCACTTTCGCTGCGCGAAATACAAAGCAGGTGATGGTCTTCCCGGAGCAACTCCAGGGCAAGACCTTCCCCCAGGCCCTTACTGGCCCCTGTGATGATAAAATAGTGCATGTGTTTAATGTCAAAATGTTGAAATGTCGACTCGCTAATCCACCTCTGCTTCCTGGATGAAGCCGACTGATTTGATCGATCCCGTTTGTGGATGAAACTCGATATGCAGGTCTTCAGCAGGGAGGTGGGTGACAATGCCGAACTGGTTGACCAGCATACGTGCCTCTGCTCTTCTTTCATCTGCAATAAATACCGTCAGATCCGCATACTCAGGTATTCTGTAATGAAAGCCTTTTGGTTTTGGTCTTTTCGGCACCGGTTGTTGACCGATCTGTCTGGCCACTGCTTCGGTGGTCTTGCTTCTGTTGTAAGTGATGGTCACGGGCAGCCCGTCGGTATCACCTTCCGGAAGCACCCCTCTGGATGAAGAAAAATAGAACAGGGTGTGCCGGCCAACAATATCATCCTTTTCCGGGCGGTGAACAAAACGGTAGCGAATGGTGTCAGATGCGCTGATACCGGTAAACAGATCCAGGTAGTCATTTTCCATCCTGTCCATCTCACCATACATGTACTCCAGGGCTTCCCTGGAATAGTTGATTTCCTGGAAGCCGCTGATCAGGTCAAATTTCTTTTCGCGCAACTCCATAATGTATTCTGCCACTTCGCTGGCCCTTAACTCATCACTTTTTTCCACCCAGGAGCTTCGAAGGGTCTCCCGTTGGATGCTGATGGTGTCCAGCATGACGTGTTCAATCACCGTGTCAATCTGTTCTTTTAAATTGGTGTCTATGAAGTAGTTAAAAGTGGCGTCGGTGCCAAAATGCCCGATATCGTGGCTTTTGGTCAGTGACTTGTCAAATGCGCCATCCTCATATACCTTGTTGTAGCTGAACAGCAGCCCTGATTCGCTGAGGGCGATCAGGAACTTGTCTTTTTCTTCCTCATCCTGTTCAGGAATATGCACGACATAAACCTCTCCGGGGTCAGGTTCTACATAGTGGCTAACTTTGACACCGGTGATTTCATAAGCCAGGGAGGGTTCCATGATCACATCAGGCAGGCCAAGATATTTGCTGGCGTAGGCAGCATATGGACCAGGCCTTTGGATGCTTTCGGTGACCTCCACATCTACGGTTACAATTGTCCGCGGTAAAAAATAATATGCAAGGGAGCCTGATCCGGGATGTTCAAACGTGTTTACATGTCCGGTGGTTACAGGTTTTTGACTCCCACACCCCGGGAATATCAGGATGGCAGCCAGTATAATTAAAAAAATGATCTTTTGCATCAGGCGGTGGTTTTGGGTCTAACGAAGAAAATCAAGTGCCGCATTCTTGTCAAACTCCAGTGTAGGTTCATCTTTGCGGAACACTTTGATGGTTTTTGAGCCGATGTACTTGATGTCCTCACCTTCTATGCGTAACATGGTCCCCTCTTTCAGTCCGACCACGATCATCTCCGGGTTGGCCACCAGGAATTCTCTGATCCTGTCTTCCCGGCTTTCTCCTTTATGATTGGGTATCATGGAATCGGTGTAATGGGGGTTGATCTGGAACGATATGAGGTTTAGCGTGTTAAAGCTACTAGGCTCAATAATGGGCATGTCGTTGGTGGTTTTCAGCGAAGGGCAGGCCACATTGCTTCCGGCACTCCATCCGATGTAAGGTGTTCCCATAAGCGCTTTTTTGCGGATGGCTTCCATTACCCCGGTCTCATGCATCATGTGCACCAGATGAAAGGTAT
>PWNO01000106.1 GCA_003557765.1 Bacteroidales bacterium | reverse complement strand
GCAGGAATTCGGCAAATATGAGGATGACCAGTGAGGACACCAGCGTTTGGATGATGAAGATGGAGGGTTCGCTTTGCAGGGATGCGGGTACGCCATCCATGGTAAGCATCATGCGCATCAAGGCCGCAAATGATATCCCGTAGACCACCAGGGCGATGTTGTTGCCGACCAGCATCGTGGATATGAAGCTGGACTCTGAGCGGACGAAACGCGACATCATCCTGGCGGAGAAGCCGCCGGTCTGTTTGTCGACTTCGACTTTCAATTTGTTGGCTGCCACAAAGGCGATCTCCATCCCGGAAAAGAAGGCCGAGAAAAGCAGGGCCAGGATGATGATGGTGGGATCGGACATTGCTGAGGTTGAGATTAAGATTAAGGCTGAGGTTAAGGTTGGGGTTGGGGTTCTTGTTGTTCTTGTTGTTCTTCTTCCTCCTCCATCCTTCTTTTATCTTGTTCGCGTTCCGTGTCTACGCGAAAGGTGCCGTGGGGGCGGAGGATGCGCCAGTGGTCGAAGCGTTCGTCGGCTTCAAAGCCGGTGCCGTAGGTCACTTCATCTGCGGTGGTCACCTTCACGAACTTGTCGGAATGGATGGTTTCCTTCTTCTGGTTCCAGATCAGCTCTTCGGTATTGAGTCGTTCGCCGGCTTCGTTGATTACGACGACGTCGTTTCGGGCTTCGATGATCTCTTCTTCCTGTCGGTTGATGGCATATTTGGCGGTAAGGCTGGAGGTTTGCCGCTTGAGGGTGTCATAAAAGACCACGTGCAGTCCCTGAGGCAATTCCATGATGGATTCGTCCTCTTCAAAGCGATCCATTTGCGGGGCCCTGAGGATCATCCTGATATGTCCGTGGTCGCTATAAATAAGTTCGACATCAAACACCGACTCCACGGGTCCTTCTTCCTGCCTGGTCACTTCCTCAATGGTTTCGAGGTCACTTTGGCAGGCCATAGGGATCACGAGCGAGAACACTATTATATATATGTATAGGTAACGGACAAACACGTTTTGCTGTTTATTTGGGCGCACAAGACAATCCCGTACCATCAAACCCTTTGCGCACAGTATGGGCACTGTCCCTGCCAGATCCTGTGTTTTTACCTGATGTCCCGATTGCCTCCACAACCTGAATAAAGACCACACTGTGACCCGTCCTTGTGTCTACTTCTTACTTCTTACTTCCTACTTCCTACTTCTTACTTCCTACTTCCTACTTCTTACTTCCTACTTCTTACTTCCTACTTCTTACTTCCTACTTCTTACTTCCTACCTCGCCCTCACCGTGGTATCCCTGTTAATCCAGCATTCCACGCGGAAGGTCTCACCGGTGTCATAGCCATGGAAGAAGATCAGCTCACGGTCCGGGAAGTATTGCCTGAAGGTATTTGCCAATTCCCGGGCGCGTTCCTGCACGGAGGGATCTTCTGCGACGTTGGCGGCGCGTTCAAATTTGTCCACTGCCACCCAGTAGGCAGTTTGTTCAGTAAATTCGTCATCGCCACATTCGCTGGCGCTGGCGGCATACATTTCGCCGATGAGGATCAGTGGCCTGCCGTCGTTGGGGTCGATGTTATTGGCTGCGCGGGCGTACCTTCTTGCGCGGGGTTTGTTTTCCAGGCGGCGGTAGCTGATTTCAGCCATCTGCCAGTATGCGCGGAAGATCCTGCTTTCGTTTTCCTCTTCGTCTTCGTCTTTATACATGTCGATGGCATCCTGGAAATAGCCGATTGCATTGCGGTAGCCTCCCCTGTCGCTTTCAAGTCGTCCAAGCAGGAAAGCCAGTTCGGCATCGGGCTGCAGGGTATAGAGCTGTTCGTTTACGGCGAAGAAGAAGTCTTCGTCGCGGCATCCGGCATCATCCATCATCTCAATGATCCGCTCCAGCAGCTCGATATCTTCGGGGTTCTCTTCAAAGCGAGGCTGGAAGAGGTCGGTCAGGCTTTCGCAGGTGGCATAGGGTTCAAACATCGCTTCGATGTTGTTTTTGGCCGGCCGGTAAAAGCGTTCATTTTCCGGATTGTGTTCGAGGTTGTATTCAATGATTTCGCTGTTGCGCTCAAAGCGTTCGAGGATGGCGTCCACTTCTTTCAGGCCGGATTCCACCATGCGGATGACGGACTGGAAGTTGATCAGGAGCACGTCGGCTCCGGAGTTCATTCCCTGGAGTTCGATGCTTTGTTCTGTGAGCTCAAACAGTTCCTGTACGTCGTCCGGGCGCAGCTGGTAAAGATCGGCAGCCTTCCGGCCCAGCACACGGCCTTCTTCGCCAAACATCTCGATGCGCTGATCGTAGAGTGTCATCAGGCTGTCGACCAGCTGTTCCCTTCTTTCGGGGTCTTCTGTTTCATTATAAAAATGCTTGAGCATGTTTGCACCGTGAATATAGATGTTGATGGTTGCCCTTGGGCAATCCTCATACATGTATTTCCAGGGCTCATAAGCCATTTCATAATTTCTCTGCCGGTAATATTCAGCATACAGCGACCAGTTACGCACGCACTGTACGCTGTCTTCTCCGTAGCGGGGTGGCTCATCCTGGAGATAGTTACTCAGCGCGGCATTGTCAGCGACAAGGGCATCGGCCGAGGCATTGCCACCGGCATGGAGGCTGCTTCCGGCCAGCATGGCCAGGAGGCTCAAGGCGAAAATTCTCATTGCGTTCATTATTTCTCTTTTCTGTTACTTGGTTATAATTGGGTATGCATCGGATTCTATAAAAACCTTCTCCTCATGAACCAGCGCTCGTAAATGTTTACACTCACATTGAGGCGGTAAAAGTTTTCCAGCATTTGATGATCGTTTGTGGATCCACGCTGGCTGTATTCAAAGTTAAGGTTAACGGCAGACAAACTGCCCCTTATTGGTATTATCGTACCAAAACTTATGCCAAACTCATCCAGGTTTTCACCATGGGGTTGGAGGTAGGACTGCGCATAGCGCAGGCCAACGGTATATTCCAGCCTGTGAAAGATGGTTGAAAATGTTTCGGCTTGAGGGGTATAGCGGACACCTGCGGCTACACGATAGCTGTTATTAAAGTTTTCGGGGTCATCAAGGAAGCGAAAATTTTCCCAGTTTTGCCACTGGTAGTCGACGCCGCCAGCCCATTTCCGGTTAAGTCGTGCATGCACGCCGAAGCCATAGTGTGCTGGCAGGATCATTGTGCCTTCTTCGCGGTCAAAGTCTGCGATGGTATCAAAAAAGGTTTCTCCCTGCAGGCGCCGCATCAGGAGGTCGCTGCTGTTTACTGTGGCTTCCTGTTCATGACCGTATGTGGCGCCTATGGTAAAGTGGCGGTGATCCGAAACCCGTCGGTGGTATTGTGCGCCAAACCCGAGAGTCCAGCCTTTCACCCTGTTGGTGTTGGTCAGGTTGGTCTGGAAGACTCCGGCGGAGTCGGAGGTGGCGGTGGCTTCATAGTCGAGGTTTCCAAAGAGGTAGGATGCGTTGACACCAATAGAGAGCCTGTTTATGGGTTCGAAGGCACTGCCAATGAAGACCTGGCTGATCCCACCGCTGCCTTCATAGAAATAGTTGATCTGGCCGGCCTGTTCGTGATGTTCGACATCGCGAATGCGATAGCCCACCTGGCTGTAAGGCTTGAGTCCTCCGGCAAACCGCCACCACCGGGTGATTGGAAAGCCGAATGAGATGTTTCCCAGCGACACGTAATCCGACTGCTGCTTCATCTCGGTGGTTTCCTGCTCATAGAAGTGGCCAAACATGGTTGCCTCAAACACGAAGCTGGTGGAGTCGATGGCGGCATACGATGCGGGGTTCACATCGTTGATGCTCACATTGCTGCGATAAGCCTGGTTGATGCCTCCCATGCCAAGGTTCTGTATGTATTGGTTGAAATGCACTTCACCCACCCCATAGATAGAATAGGGCATGTTCATGTTAATCTGTGCTACGGGTTTTCCAGGTGCAAGCAAAAGCACTGTCAAAAGCAGGAAAAACGCGGCAAGTTTAATATATGTGGGGTTATACATGCTGAATCAGTATTTGGTTCAAACCGTGCAGTACGATATTTTCGATTGCAAATATCCTATTTTTTAGCTTTTTATCAAAAATTTTTATATCCCCACCGCTCAAAATAACGTTAAAAAAACTTATTTTACGCTGATACTGGGCAATGAGGCCGTCGATTTCGGCTGTCATTCCGGCTTTTACGCCAAGCAGCATGGCGTCGCGGGTGGTGCGTCCGGGGAGGGGGAATGGGTTTGGGGGTTGCGGGGTTGAAAAAACATCCAGGTCTTTTGTGATGTCTTCGTATGCGATGAGGGGCAGGTTGCCGGTAAATTGGTGCATGGCCCGGAAGCGCATTTGCAGTCCGGGGCTGATGGTGCCACCGAGGTATTCGCCATTGGCGGTAACCAGGTCGGTGGTGAGGCAGGTGCCGGCATTGATGACCAGCACAGCTTCATCGGGCGAAAAATGATGTCCGGCCACAGCCGCTGCAATGCGGTCTGTTCCCAGCGTTTCGGGGCTATGGTAGGATATGCTTATGGGAAGGGGCATGTCGTGTCGTGCCGTGATGACGCGCACACCGGCCTCCTGCATAAAGTGCAGGGCCTCCGGCACCTCGCCCTGCGGGTGCAGCACGGAGGATACGATTGCGGCGTGGATGTTGTTCCCCTGCATCACCTCACGGATTTTCCCGGGTGCCTGGTCAAAGGGGCCGGTCCACACATCGGACAACTGGTCGCCTGAAAAGGTGGCGATTTTGGTAAGGGTGTTGCCGATGTCGATGATGAGGTTCATGGGATGAGGATGAGGTTAAGGTTGAGGTTGAGGTTGAGGTTGAGGGGATTGTCTTTCGGCAAAGGTACACAAAAGCTGCATGGAAGAAAACGCAAAAAAGTTGGTGGTATTTTAAAAAGTTATATCTTTGCACCGTTCAACGCTGGTACCATAGCTCAGTTGGTAGAGCAACGGACTGAAAATCCGTGTGTCCCTGGTTCGATTCCGGGTGGTACCACGCCAAACCACGACCACTTACAGCGGTTTTTGCTGT
>PWNO01000251.1 GCA_003557765.1 Bacteroidales bacterium | reverse complement strand
TTTTTTATTGACCAGATAATTGATTTTGTATGAAAACCAGACCCCGTTTATCTTTCTGGCAAATCTGGAACATGAGTTTCGGATTTTTGGGCATTCAGTTTGGTTTTGCCCTCCAGAATGCGAACCTGAGCAGAATCTTTCAAACTCTTGGAGCAGACATTGAAAACATTCCGATTTTATGGATTGCTGCACCCGTCACAGGGCTTATTGTACAGCCCATCGTGGGATACATGAGCGATAACACGTGGACGCGCCTTGGCAGGCGAAGGCCCTATTTCCTTATAGGAGCGATTGCCTCATCCATTGCCTTGATACTTTTACCAACAGCACCGCTACTGTGGATTGCCGTAGGAATTTTCTGGATATTGGGAGCCAGCATTGATATGTGTATGGAGCCCTTTCGTGCATTTGTGGGTGATATGCTCCCCCCCGAACAGCGCAATACAGGGTTTGCCATGCAAAGCTTCCTTATTGGAACAGGCTCTGTGATCGCCTCCATGCTTCCATGGTTTTTGACAACATTGATGGGCGTCAGTAATGAAGCCCCTGAAGGTGTTGTCCCTCCATCTGTTAGAATTGCATTTCTACTTGGCGGTATTGTTTTCTTCTCTGCCGTATTATGGACAGTATTGAGAACACGTGAATACTCTCCGAAGCAATTGCGAGATTATGAAGAGCTTGAAAAGGGGGCCGAAAGGGTTGCACAGGATCACAAAATCGGCGATATATTGCCATACCAAAAGTTTTCAAAACCATCCGTTTTGTGGATAGCGCTTGGTGCAGTTCTTACCTTCCTTGTATACCGCTATGAGTTTATCAGTTGGCAGCTTTATATTCTTACCGTGGGGTTCATGATTTTTGGCCTGATCCAGTGGATTGCAGGTTTTTTAATCAAAAACAACAAGAAAAAGAACGGCTTTGTTATCGTCATCAATGATTTGTTTCGCATGCCGAAAACAATGGGACAACTGGCCATCGTCCAGTTTTTTTCATGGGTTGCACTCTTTTCTATGTGGAATTTCACCACCCCGGGAGTAACAAGTCATATCTATAACATGAAGCTGGAACGTGAGCAAATCTATCAGCTTAATGAAATTGCCCGGCAATACCAGGATCTAAATGCGTCAAAACCTGAAGAACTGGAGCGCATAAGGCTGGTTATGAGAGACATGAATGCTTATAACAGAAGTCTTGAAGATCCCGGTTTAAAACAATTGAACATCGACATTAACGTTGCCAGCTTTTTTGCCAATAACAGGATAATCCATGTCGAAAAACTGGTTCCTGCCCTGGTTGATGCATATGTTAAGCAAGGGCATGAAGGCATTCCCGGCTATGTGAGGGAAGAAATGGATAGCCTGGCAGCGATCATCCAGAGAGGTGAGCAAATCCGCAATGTCAAACACCAGGCACTGGGCTTTTTTGTTGAAAACGAAAGCAAGTATGACTTTAATAACGCGTTCACTGCTGATCAGCTGAAGCTGCTATACGATGTTAGGCGCGTGCAACGCGAGTACAACCAAGGTGCAAACTGGGTGGGCGTGTCTTTCTCTGTATATAACGGCTTTGCAGCAATTATCGCTTTTCTGTTGCCATGGATTGCCCGACGCACAAACCGGCGATATACCCATGCATTGGCTCTAAGCCTGGGAGGCATTGGATTTATTTCCATGCTATTTGTGCCCAATCCAAACTGGATCATTCTGTCAATGCTCGGAATAGGTGTAGCCTGGGCAAGCATACTCGCAATGCCATATGCACTGCTAACAGGTTCATTGCCATCACATAAAATGGGAACCTACATGGGCCTGTTTAATGTGTTTATAGTTTTACCCCAGATCGTAGCAGCCAGCATTTTGGGTTCATTTATCCGGTTCGTTGCCCAGGGACAACCGATATATGCCCTCTTGCTCGGTGGAATCTGCTTGTTTATTGCAGCCTTAGTGACGATCTTCGTCGTACATGATCCCGACGAAAAACTGATCAAGAAAATCATCGAACAATAATCATTAAAATAATTGATATCATTTCTTTATGGAAAGAAAAAGTGGAATTTTACTTCATGTTACATCCCTTCCGGGGAAATACGGAATCGGTACAATGGGTAGCGAAGCCCGTGCATTTGTTGACTTTCTGGTTGCTTCCGGACAGAAGCTTTGGCAGATACTGCCACTCGGACATACCGGCTATGGCGATTCCCCCTATCAGTGTTTTTCCGCTTTCGCGGGAAATCCACTCCTGATTGATCTTGAAAAATTGGTGCAAGCATCATTACTTGATAAAAAAGAACTTCCTGAAAAGGAATACTTCCCGAATGATCAGGTCGATTACGGGAAAGTTTTTAATTATAAATATGCCCTCCTTGGCAAAGCGTATGAACGGTTTTTAGATGGTAGGGATACGAAAATCAGACAGCAATTTGAGAGTTTTTGTAGGGGAAATAAAAAGTGGCTGGAGGATTATGCCATGTTCATGGCCCTCAAAGACCATCACAAAGGAAAACCCTGGCAGGAGTGGAGTGAGCAGATCAAAGTGCGGGAAAAGGACGCCCTGAAACGCTACAGTCAACATTTGTCTGATGAGATTGGATTTTACCGCTTTCTACAGTTTATTTTCTATCATCAATGGCTGGAACTGAAATCTTACGCCAACGTCAACAACGTGCAGATCATTGGCGACATCCCCCTTTATGTGGCTCTCGACAGTGCCGACGCCTGGGCAAATCCGGAACTGTTTGACTTTGATGAAACCATGACACCCCGTACCGTGGCCGGTGTCCCACCCGACTATTTCAGTGCCACAGGCCAGCTTTGGGGCAATCCGATCTACGACTGGAATTATATGGAGCAGAACAACTTTCAGTGGTGGATCGACAGGATTCAGGCAAATTTCCTGCTGTACGACATTCTGCGCATTGATCACTTTCGCGGACTTGCAGCTTACTGGGCTGTTCCCTATGGTGAAAAAACAGCCATCAATGGGAAGTGGATTGACGCACCCGGTCATGCTATGCTAAAGGCCGTTTACAAAGAGCTTGGAGAAAAACCGATCATTGCCGAAAATTTGGGGGTGATCACGCCCGACGTGGAAGAGATGCGTGAGGCGTTCAAAATGCCGGGGATGAAAATTCTGCAGTTTGCCTTTGATTCGGCTGAAGAAAATGAGTTCATTCCCCATACCTACGACAAAAACAGTGTGGTGTACACTGGTACGCATGACAACAACACCACTCTGGGTTGGTATGACGAAAGCTCGGAGCAGGATAAGCAAAATGTGCGCGATTATTTTTGTTTTGATGACAATGACCCGGCCTGGTCGTTCATTCGCCTTGCCTGGTCAACCGTTTCCAATGTCGCAATCGTTCCCATGCAGGATATCCTGCGGATGGGGGCAGAAGCCAGGATGAATTTCCCGGGAAAATCTCCCGGTTACTGGAAATGGCGCTACACCAAAGAGATGGTTACCGATGACCACATTAGCGAATTGCTTAGTATTACCAAAATATACGGACGTTAAAAAAATCGGCAGATTATCATGCAGCTTTTTTACCGCGAATATGGGAAATCAGGTCATCAGCCTTTGATCATTTTACACGGTCTTTTTGGAATGTCAGATAACTGGGTGTCAATCGGCCGGCGCATTGCGGACGAAAATTACCATGTTTTTGTGCCAGACCAGCGAAACCACGGGCGTTCAGGTCATAGCAATATCCACAATTACGAAGCGATGGTGGACGACCTGTATGAGTTCCTTGAGGAGAAAGAGCTTGAAAAAATAACGCTTTTGGGTCATTCAATGGGAGGGAAAACAGCGATGCAGTTTACCGTTGACTATCCGGAGCGGGTCACAAAAATGATTGTTGCAGACATTGTTCCGGGCGCAAGCCGGCACGGCGACAATCACAAAAGCATTATAAGTGCTTTGATGGAGCTTGACCTGAGCCGTTTTGACCACCGTCAGGAGGCTGTTGAGGAGATGAAGTCGATCATCGTCAATGACAGGTTACGTCAGTTTCTGCAGAAAAACCTTTACTGGAAAGACAGGGCAAACCTTGGCTGGCGCATCAACCTGGAGGCCATCAGGGAAAACCTGCCCGAAATTTTCAGGGCTGTTGATTCAACCGTTCCGATCAACCTTCCTGTGTTATTCCTTCGTGGCGGTGCTTCCGATTATGTGCAGGATGCACATATCCCAGAAATCAGGAAAATGTTTCCCCAGGCAATTGTCAGGACCCTTGATGGCGCCAGCCATTGGCTGCACGCCGAACAACCCGATCCGTTCGTTAAGGAGGTTTTATATTTTTTGAATCCGGTGTAAAACAGTGAACAGTTAAAGGTGAACAGATTTGTGCCTGTTTTCCTTAATTTTGCATTAAGAAGCAAAAAAAAATTCATCCTTTTAGAAAATAATGGGCAGCCAAAGCAATACCGCGTTTTTACAAAGCATAAAGATTGGCAACGTAACGTTTCCCCATCTGCCGGTGGTGCTGGCTCCCATGGAAGACATTTCCGATCCGCCATTTCGGAAGATCTGCAAGGAGATGGGGGCGGATTGGGTGTATACCGAATTTATATCCGCCGACGGGCTGATACGCGATGCGGATAAGAGCCTCCACAAGCTTGACATCTATCCGGAGGAGCGTCCGGTGAGCATACAGGTCTTTGGTGCACACATCGATGCCATGGTGCGTGCTGCGGAGGTGGCGGCAAGCGCCGGTCCCGATTTTGTCGACATCAATTTTGGTTGTCCGGTAAGAAAAGTGGCCTCCAAGGGTGCCGGCTCAGGCATCATGAATGATGTGCCTAAGATGGTGGAAATGTGCCGCCGCATCGTGCAGGCGGTTGACCTGCCCGTTACCGTGAAAACAAGGCTGGGCTACGATCAGAATAGCAAGCACATCGTTGATATTGCCGAGCGTCTTCAGGATTGCGGCATCGCAGCCCTGGCCATTCACGGACGCACACGCTGCCAGATGTATCGCGGCACGGCCGACTGGACCCTTATCGGCGCGGTAAAGCACAACCC